>CALGEE010000124.1 GCA_937881525.1 uncultured Sphingomonadales bacterium
ATGCGCTACCAGGCTGCGCTACGTCCCGACCGCCGCTGTCCTCGCTGAGGTCAGTGGAAGCGAGCGTATATGGCGCTGGTTTTTGAAAAGCAAGCGCGCTCTCGACGCTTTGACGTTGCGTCAACAGGGCGCAGGTGATAATCGCGCCCGAGTGCTTCGGAGCAACGCTTTTATCGGGCGTCACATTATATAACTTGCGAGGGTTTTCCATGGAGTCTCTAATCTTGAACGTCGCCGCTGGTGGTGCTGGTGGTTCTGCATTTTTTGTGCAGTTGTTTCCGCTCCTGCTGATCTTTGTCGTATTCTACTTTTTCCTCATCCGCCCGCAACAAAAGCGCGCGAAAGAGCATGAAGCCAAAATCAACGCGGTGCAAAAGAATGACGAAGTCGTCACCGCTGGCGGCCTGATGGGCAAAGTGATCAAGGTCGCAGACGATTATGTCGAAGTCGAAATTGCGCCAAATGTGCGGGTGAAGGCTGTGAAGTCGACCATCGCCAACGTGCAATCACGCGGAACCAAGGCTGCCAATGATTAACCGCTGGGGTTGAATGGCTGACGGCCCAACCCCAATTTTTGCTTTTCCAGTTCGTTCGGACCCAACTCATGCTTGATTTTCCCCGTTGGCGCGTATGGATGCTCAACACGCTCATCATTTTTGGTGTGCTCTTTGCTATTCCCAGCCTTCTTCCGGCGCAGATGCGCGATCAACTTGCACAATTTGTACCGACGCCAACGATTAATCTTGGGCTCGACCTTGCTGGTGGTAGCCATATTCTTTTGGAAGCCGATAAATCGCAGCTCGTGGAGACACGGCTTGAGGCTTTGGAAGATGGCGTGCGGACCGCAATGCGCCGCGCAGACCCGCAGATCCCGATTGCTGATGTGTCACGCGCCGATGGTCAGCTAAGTTTTACGGTCAGTGATGTGTCCAAAGTCGATGCAGCGCGCGAAGCACTCATTCCCTTAACCAGCAATGCCACGGGCAGCCGCGATTGGAATATTGGCGTCAACGATGGCAATCGGTTGATTGTCACGCCAGCAGGTGCAGGGAACGATGCGGCCCTTGATCAGGCGATGGACACAGCCAAGGACGTTATTGATCGCCGCATCAACGCGCTTGGTACGCTTGAGCCAACAATCATCCGCCAAGGCGATAATCGGATTGTAGTTCAGGTTCCTGGGCTAGACGACCCCGCTGCCTTGAAAGCGCTCATCGGCAAAACCGCAAAGCTCGAATTCAAGCTGGTGGATGAACTGGCCGACCCTGACCAAACCGCGAAGGGTAAGGCGCGCGTCGGCAGCCAAGTTTTACCCTATCCGGACAATCCATCCGGCTTACCCAATATCGCAGTGCGCCGCCTTGGTGGTATCTCTGGCGATAAGCTGGTTAAGGCTGATCCCACATTTGACTCACAGACCAACGAACCTGCGGTCACTATTCAGTTCGACTCCGAAGGTGGCCAAAGATTTGCTCGGATGACACAGCAAAATGTGAATAAGCTATTCGCGATCATTTTGGATGGGCAAGTTATCTCCGCACCGCAAATTAGGGAGCCAATCTTTGGCGGGGTGTCCCAGATTTCGGGTAGCTTCACCACAGAAAGCGCCAATGCGCTCTCCATTTCGCTGCGCTCGGGTGCTTTGCCTGTTGATCTTAAGATCGTGGAAGAACGTTCGGTTGGTCCAGACCTTGGCGCTGACTCGATCCGCCGCGGCGTGCTGGCGGCGGTGATTGGTACGACCGCCATTCTTGTGCTCATGTTCCTCGTCTATGGCCGCTTCGGCATGTATGCCAATTTCGCTTTGGTCATTAACATAGGCATGATTTTGGGGGTAATGGCATTTGCCAATGCAACATTGACCTTGCCGGGTATAGCTGGATTCATTCTGACGATTGGTGCAGCAGTGGACGCAAACGTTTTGATTAACGAACGTATTCGCGAAGAATTGAAACGGGGCCGGCGCATCGTGCAAGCGATTGAGGTTGGATATAAAGAAGCTAGCCGCGCGATTTTTGACGCAAACAGCACTAACGTCATCGCGGCCGCTCTGCTGTTTATCTTTGGCTCAGGTCCAATCCGTGGCTTTGCCGTGGTTCTGATGATCGGGATTGTCACATCGGTGTTCACCGCCGTGACCATCACCCGCATGTGGGTATCGCGCTGGGTTAAGCGCACCCGTCCTACTGAACTGACGATTTGAGGATATTGATATGAAACTGCTCAAAGTCGTTCCTGACGATACCAACATCGACTTTCTCAAATGGCGGAACTGGGCTTTTGGCGTCAGTTTGTTGCTCATGATTGCATCAATTGGGTTGGTTGCCACCAAGGGTTTGAACTTTGGCGTCGATTTTATCGGTGGCCAGATGATCCGTGCGACGTTCACGCAGACGGCCGCCGCACCTGTGGCCGAGCTGCGCGAAACAGTTGGCAGTCTTGGTTTTGGCGACCCGACCATTCAACGATTTGGCGCCGAGAACCAGGTTTCAATCCGCATGAAATTGCCCGACGGCGCGGATAAGAATCCCGAGATCGCCAACGCAATGGCGGAAAAAATCACGAACAAGCTCAAGGCTGATCATCCGGATGTACGGATTGACGGCGTTGACTCTGTGTCCGGCAAGGTTTCGCAGGAATTGTTCAGCAAGGGCGTCCTTGCATTGCTTGCGGCGATGGCGGGTGTTTCGATCTATATCTGGTTCCGGTTTGAATGGCAGTTCGGGGTCGGGGCGATTTGGTCGCTGATGCACGATGTGACGCTGACGTTTGGATTATTTGCGCTTACAGGGTGGGAGTTTGACCTCAACATCATCGCGGCTTTGCTGACGATTATCGGCTATTCGTTGAACGATACGGTTGTTGTGTATGACCGTATTCGCGAGAATCTGATGAAATTCCGCAAAATGGAAATGGCATCGCTTTTGAACCTGTCCGTCAACGAAACCTTGTCTCGAACGGTGATGACCAGCGTATCGATTTCGCTGCCGTTGATCATATTGGTGATCTTTGGACCGGATGTTATCTTTGGTTTCAGCGCTGCAATGGCATTTGGTATTGTCGTCGGAACTTATTCCTCGATTTATCAGGCGGCCCCCATATTGATCTGGCTTAAAGTCGGTTCGCACACCTTTGTGCCGACCGATGACGCCAGCGCCGGTTCAAAGGCGGAGCGGATCGACGAAAACTTCGGCGCGAAGCCCTAACGCTTCGATACGGCCGGTGTTTCGCCGAAACGAAAGGCAATTACGCGCGCATTCGCCTGTTTTATAATGTGCGCACGAGCCGGACTGCCTTTGCAATCCAAGCCGGATCGGCGACAACTTTTTGCCGTGCTCCAGCCTCAAGCGGCAACAGGTGCAATTTCCCGGCGTCACGGCCGAGCAAGCGGCCAAAGATGAAGCGACCACCAGGGCGCGGGACAAGGACGTCCAGATTGAGCGCAGAGGCAAAGTCGTCGGGCTGAAGCTGTTCAAGCCATAATTCATCCCCGCGCCGATATTCACCCAATGCCGCGGCAATCCTAAGCCCAACCATCGTCGCGCCGACATTAGGAACCATGATACGTTCCTCCTTCGTCGGGGCGTGCGTGCCATCATCATGCAGTATAGCAGCGACGGTAAGATATTGCTGGTCAGGCAGAGCAACGAGGTCGCTCGCTTCCACACCCAAAGCATCTGCGATACGGTTGATCCAGATCAGCGACAGCACCCGCATCCCTGTTTCAAGGCGACCGATGGTCTGCGCAGTCGTCGGCGGATTGCAGCGCATAGCCACATCTGCAAGCGTCAGGCCCTTAGCCCTTCGTACATCGCGAATTCGACTTTGCATGAATTACTCCTTCACCAAATAGGTTTTTTCTTTTCTACAATATTTACCACATGGCAAGGGTGATTCGCGTAGTCACAGGAGAATGCCCATGCCAGCCAAGTCGCTTTCCAAACGTAAATTCCATGATCCGCGTATGTTGGTGGAGCATGCCGTGGCCGAAAATGGTGAAAGCATAGGCCACCGTAGCGTCACCATAAACCTGTCTGAATCGCCCTTGTCCTGGCTGCATGCAAGGGGCCATTTGTCCAACCGGCAGATGTTGGCGGGCGAGACCTTGCGGGGGGATTATGAGGCAGCGGCGCTTGCGCCACATTTTACCATGTCATGGGAGAATATTCCGCGCAGCCGGCAAAAACGCAGCGCACCATCAGGCTTAAACCGCACCGAACGGATGATGAGCGCAAAGGCGCGCTTCGATAAGGCTTTGACGGCGCTTGGTCCCGATCTGTCAGATATTGCATGGCGCGTCATTTGTGTTGGCGAAAGCGTGCCGATTGCCGAACGCGAGATGTCATGGCCCGTGCGTTCAGGAAAACTGGTCTTAAAAATCGCACTGGACCGGCTCGCGGCTTATTACCGTATTCCTAATTAGGAGGCCGATACTTCAACCATCATGGCCAGCTCCAACCAGCGTTCCTCAGCCGCATCCTTTTCGGCACGCAGGCTTTCGGTTTTGGCGGTGAGTTCGGCAAAGCGGGCTGGCTTTTGCACGTATAAAGCCGGGTCGCTCATTTCCTTTTCGGCAGCAGCAATTTCGGCGTCGATTTCGGAAATGCGCTTCGGCAGCAAGTCATAATCGCGTAGGTCTTTGTAAGTTAGCTTGACCTTCTTGGCTGCAGAGGGGGCCACCGCAGATGGTGCAACCGAAACGCCTTTTTCCACCTTTTTGGCGGAGGGCGTGTCGCGTTTATCGCGTTTTTCTTCCCAATCAGCATATCCGCCTGCGATGATATCGACATGCCCCGAACCATCCAGCCCGAGCGTCAATGTCACTGTCCGGTCGAGAAAGTCGCGATCATGGCTGACGATCAAAACCGTGCCGTCATAATCGGCGATAACCTCTTGCAGCAGATCAAGCGTTTCCAGATCGAGATCATTGGTCGGCTCATCCAGCACCAGCAAATTGGCCTCACGCGCAAATTCGCGGGCAAGCAGGATACGCGATTGTTCACCGCCGGATAAGGACCCGATCCGCGCCTCGATAAGTGCGGGGTCGAACAGGAACTCCTTAAGATAGCCCTGCACATGCTTGCGCACCCCGCGCACATCGATCCAGTCGCTGCCCTCTGCCAACACATCGCGCACCCGCTTTTCAGGTGTGAGCAATTTACGTTGTTGGTCGATGACGATGCCCGTCAGCGTTGGCGAGAGTGTGATGCTGCCGGTATCTGGCTCCGCCTCGCCAGTTAACATGCGGATGAGCGTCGTCTTGCCGGTACCATTGGCGCCCACAATACCGATGCGGTCGCCGCGTTGAATGCGCAGCGTAAAATCCTTGATGATCGTGCGGTCGCCGAAGCTTTTGCCGACATTTTGCGCGCTGATGACGGTTTTTGTTTTGCTGTCATCGCTTGACGCCGCGAGCTTGGCTGTGCCTTGTGGGCCAATCATCGCTGCACGCGCGGCGCGCATTTCCCATAGCTTTGCCAAACGGCCCTGGTTGCGCTTGCGCCGCGCAGTCACGCCACGTTCAAGCCAGTGCGCCTCAATTTTCAGCTTGGCGTCGAGCCGGTCTGCGTTGCGCGCATCTTCGGCAAAGACACGCTCGGTCCATGCGTCATAGCCGCCGAAGCCAATTTCGTTGCGGCGCAGCAGGCCGCGATCCAGCCAGAAGGTCTGCCGCGTTAATCGGGTCAAAAACGTCCTGTCATGGCTGATGACCATGAATGCGCCGCGATAGCGTGTGAGCCATTCTTCCAGCCATTCAATCGCAGCCAAATCAAGATGGTTGGTCGGCTCATCCAGAAGCAACAGGTCAGGCTCACTCGCCAGCGCACGGCAAATCGCGGCGCGGCGTTTTTCGCCCCCGCTTGCGGTCTTGGCCTCACGGTCCAAATTGATACCCAATTGGTCGGCAATGGCGCGCACGGCATATTCCGGTGGCCCTTTTTCGCCATGAATGGCAAAATCAACGAGCCGTGCAAAGGAACTGACATCGGGGTCCTGCTCCAACATCACGATGTTGGTGCCCGGCGCAACAACACGGTTGCCCTTATCGGCCTCGACCGTGCCAGCCACCAGTTTCATCAACGTCGTTTTGCCCGCGCCATTTCGGCCAATAAGCGCTAGCCGGTCGCGCGCGCCGATGAATAAGTCGATATCCTGAAACAGCCATCCGCCACCTTGCTGTAGCGCGAGACTTTCAAATGCGAAAATGGGGGGTGCTGACATGGTCACGGGCGGTAGGGCGCAAGGGGCTGTAATGCAACCGTCACGGTTGAAATTCAGACGCTAAAACAAGTTCAGGGCGACAGGGTAGCTCTTTAGGCGATGAGACTTTGTTATTTGAAGCATGTTCATGCTGACCTTGTTTCGGCATCTTACTTCGGGCATCGAAGGACAAGAGGAGCGCACCGCAGTAACATCGGACGTGGGACAAGGTAATCACATGATACGCATCATCTATCTCAACGGGCAGTATATTCCCGAAACCGAAGGCAAAGTGTCCGTCTTTGACCGCGGCTTTTTGTTTTCGGATTCGGTTTATGAGGTTGTGTCTGTCCTAGACCGCAAACTTGTCGATTTTGAAGGCCATGTACAACGCCTCGCCCGTTCATTGAGCGAAATTGGAATTGAAGGCGCGCCGGACGCGCAAGCTTGGCTGGGCATCTGCCGAGAACTGGTTTCGCGCAACGCTGTTGAAGAGGGCATGATCTATTGGCAGGTCACGCGCGGCACGCCCGGCGACCGTGACTTTGTGTTCCCGCCCGCCGACACGCCCCCAACGGTTCTGGCCTTCACCCAATCGCGGACGCTTGTGGATAATCCAGTTGCAGAGCGCGGGTTAAGCGTAGTGACAGTGCCAGATTTGCGTTGGGGCAGGGCGGATATCAAAACGACGCAGTTGTTGTACGCATCGCTGATGAAGAATGCGGCGATCGCGCAGGGCGCTGATGATGCGTGGATGGAACGCGACGGCTGGATTACCGAAGGCAGCGCGCAAAATGCGCATATCATTACGCAGGACGGCGTATTGATTACCCATCCGCTCAATCGCGAGATTCTGCGCGGGATAACGCGCGCGGCGGTGCTGCCTCTTGTAGCGCAACGTATAGAAGAACGGCCGTTTTCAGTTAGCGAGGCGGAACAAGCGGCGGAGGCATTTGTTTCATCGGCCTCAGGCTTTGTAATGCCAGTGGTGCAGATTAACGGCCACGCGATTGGCAATGGCGTTCCCGGTTCGGCAACCGTTCAGCTTCGCCAAGCTTATATTGATTGGGCACGCCGGACAGCACTTTAAGTTGTTGGCAAAAATGGGAGTTTCATATGCGTAACTTGATTATTGCGGTTTTGTTGGCAACAGGCGGTATGACCGCGAGCGGCGCGATGGCGACCCAGGTCAACATCACAACGGCAAATCCGGTCATTGACCTGAACATTTCCGAAACTGTTCAAGCCCGTCCAGATATCGCGACATTCACTACTGGTGTCCAAAATCTGGCACCCACTGCAACTGAGGCTGTGCGCGCCAACAATATTCAAATGGCGACGGTCGTTGCGCGGTTACAGAAGTTGGGCATCGCTGACAAGGACATCCAAACGACACAGATCAGCCTGAACCAGCAATTTGACTATCGCGACGGGCAGCAGATTTTCAAAGGCTATCAGGCGTCAAACATGGTGAATGGAAAACTGCGCGATTTGAAAAAGCTTGGCGCATTTCTTGATGCACTTGCCGTTGACGGCGCGACCAATTTCAATGGACCCACCTTTGGCATTGATGACGTCAGCATGTTTCAAGCGGCCGCCCGCGACAAGGTGTGGACGAAGGCGATGAGCCGTGCGCGCGATCTGGCACAAAAAGCCGGATATCCCAACGCGCGTGTTTTGCGCGTTGAAGAGAGCGATTACGGCCGTAATTATGCGTCAGGTCCAATGGTCATGCGTACTATGGACGCGTCGGAAAAATCGACGCCGATTTCTCCAGGCGAATTAAGCATCGGGGCAAATATGTCATTCACTTTCGAAATGGTGAAATAAGCGATATGGAGCATCATATTGAACAAAGGGCATGACGCTCCATTCACTTTAGGTTCAATGCGATGGGGGTATCGCGTCGGCATGTTATTACGAAACTCAGTCTTTATTGCGTTGTCCGCAATCGCGTTACTCACGGCCATTCCATTGCAGGCGCGTCGCGGGGAACAGGACGATGCGCGGCAGGATATGGTTGCTGGGAAAATAAAACGTCTTCCCGAAATTGAGGCGATCATTGTGCCAAGGATGCGCGGGATGCAGTATCTCGGGCCTGAATATGATCCGGCTGCGCAGGTATATCGGTTGAAGTTTATCAACGGCAGTCGGGTCATTTTCGTCGACGTTGATGCCCGAACGGGGAACATAATTCGGCAACGCGGATAGGAATTTTTAGCAACGGGCTAATCTGCTAGCCGCGCTCCGAAATACATTTTTACAAGGTAAGGGGACAGCATGCGCATCTTGATCGTGGAAGACGAACCCACCTTGGGCAAGCAGCTCAAGTCGACACTTGAAGGGGCCGGCTATGCCGTTGACCTTTCGGTTGATGGTGAGGACGGCCACTATATGGGCTCGACCGAAAATTATGACGCCATCATTCTTGACCTTGGTTTGCCGGAGATTGACGGACTGACTGTTCTCAACCGGTGGCGCAAGGAAGGACGGAAATTCCCGGTATTTGTTCTCACGGCGCGTGATAGCTGGTCAGACAAGGTCGCTGGCCTTGATGCAGGTGCCGATGATTATTTGGCAAAGCCGTTCCGGACAGAGGAGCTGATTGCTCGGTTGCGCGCGCTCATTCGCCGTGCATCGGGCAATGCGTCGAGCGAGCTCAGCGTCGGCGACGTTCGGCTAGATACACGGTCAGGGCGCGTGACACTGGATGGGCAGCCCGTCAAAATGACGGCGCAGGAATATAAATTGCTGTCGTACCTTATGCACCACAAGGGCAAGGTAGTGTCGCGTACCGAGTTGATTGAGCATATTTATGATCAGGATTTCGATCGAGATTCCAACACTATTGAAGTGTTCGTAACGCGCATCCGTAAGAAGCTGGGGCAGGATGTTATTTCGACCATCAGGGGGCTTGGCTACAGCCTTGAGGAACCCGTCAGCTGAACTCTCAAGTCGTCATAGCCGCTGATCAAGCCGACCCGCCAACATGGCGTAGCCAGTTTCAAAGCACGGGGTCGCTCACGCGCCGGATGATCTTGACGGCGGCGGCGTGGATTACGATATTGCTGGTTGGCGGTGGTGCAGCGCTTGACCGCGTATTGCTCAATTCAGTCGAACAAAATTTCGACAATCAACTCGAATATGTCCTGACCGCAATGATTGCTTCGGCCGAAATTGGTCCCGATGGCGAAATCCGCATGAACCGACCACTTGGCGACCAGCGCTTCCTTGAGCCAAACAGCGGCCTTTATTGGCAAATCACGGGGAAGGGTACGATGCCATTCCCGTCCCGTTCGTTGTGGGACCGCGAGCTGAGGCCGCCCGTCGATCATAATGACCAGGCCGTGCATTTCCGCAACAGTCGTGAGTTTCCTGACGAACCACTGCGCATCGCAGAGCGCGCCATTAGGTTGCCGGACTCCAACGTCACCTGGATATTCATGGTGGCCCAAAGCCGCGATAGCCTAGACGGCCAGATCCGGGAATTGCGGTCCGTTCTTATTACCAGCTTTTTGCTGCTCGCCCTTGGTCTAATTGTATTGGCGGCATTGCAGGCATTTTATGGTCTTTGGCCGCTGCGCGCGGTACGGATGGCAATTGCCCAGATGCGCAACGGAAAGGAAAGCCGTGTCACCGATGCGTTGCCCGACGAAGTGATGCCGATGGTGAACGAGCTAAACGCGTTGCTCGACCATAATGAAAAACAGGCAGAAGAATCGCGTCGGCATGCTGGAAACCTTGCCCATGCACTGAAGACGCCATTGACCGTTATCATGAACAGCGCCACGGCGCTGTCACCTGATCTGTCGGAAACTGTCATCCGCGAGGCCACGACCATGCGGCGTCAGGTTGATCATCACCTTGCCCGCGCCCGCCCCGTGGGCCGCCGGGGGCATAGCCATAGCCGCGCGCAGGTCTGGGGCAGCCTTGAATCCGTCGAACGCGCCGTTGGACGCCTTTACGCGCATATCCGCCTTGATATGGCCGGCGATCCGGAAATCTCGGCGCGCGTTGAGCGTCAAGATCTTGATGAAATGCTTGGCAACCTAATCGAAAACGCAGCCAAATATGGCGGTGGAAGCGTATTTGTAACGGTCGAAGAAGCGGGCGACTTTGTGGAAATCATCGTTGAGGATGACGGCACTGGCATTCCCGAAAGCAACCGCGAACGGTTGTTTGACCGTGGTGCGCGCCTGGACACTGGCAAGCCGGGAACTGGGCTTGGCCTTGCCATTGTCCGCGACGTTGTCGAAATTTATGGCGGTACCGTCGCGTTGGAGGAAAGCGAGGATCTTGGCGGGCTTTTGGTCAGGCTGCGCTTACCGAACGCGCTGGGCTGATTACTTGCCGTCGCGGATTTGCTGATGGTGGCGGATCACTTCGTCAATAATGAAGCGCAAGAATTTCTCTGTAAAGTCAGGATCAAGCTTGGCATCGCGGGCCAATTGCCGCAGCCGTTCAATTTGCTTCTCCTCCCGCGCCGGATCAGCTGGTGGCAGCGACGACCTTGCCTTAAATTCGCCCACGGTCTGCGTTATCTTGAAACGCTCTGCGAGCATGAAAACTAGCGCAGCATCAATGTTATCGATGCTGTCGCGAAAGTGGGATAAGGTATCTGCGTTGTTCATATTGGCATTCTGTGCCGACATTGACCGCAAGGGACAAGCGAAAATGCGCCATTTGCACTTGCCATGCTGCGATGCTGACGTCAGAGCGGTGACGTTATGACGGCAACCATCCATAAAATCGGCGGACATCAGGTCCCATCGCTTGACCCAATCCTTAAACTGGTCGCACCAGGAATGAACACGGTCAACGCGGTGATTCTTGACCGCATGCAGTCGGAAATCCCGCTCATTCCGGAATTGGCTGGCCATTTGATCGCAGGCGGCGGGAAACGTATGCGGCCTATGCTCACCTTGGCGTGCGCGCAGCTCTTAAATTATCCTGGCGACCGACATCACAAGCTGGCGGCTGCTGTGGAGTTTATCCACACCGCGACCTTGCTGCATGATGATGTAGTAGATGGAAGCGATATGCGGCGCGGCAAGACCGCGGCTAATTTGATATTCGGGAATCCGGCCGCTGTGCTTGTCGGCGACTTTCTATTCAGCCGGTCGTTTGAGCTGATGGTTGAGGACGGCTCGCTTAAGGTGCTTAAAATCCTGTCCAATGCATCGGCCGTTATTGCAGAAGGTGAAGTCCACCAACTGGCCGCACAACGGCAGATTTCGACGACTGAGGAAAAATACCTCGAAATCATCGGATCGAAAACGGCGGCTTTATTTGCAGCGGCGTGCCGAATTGCTGCAGTCGTTGCCGAAAGCGGTGACGCGCAGGAGCTGTCGCTTGACGCCTACGGCCGAAATCTTGGTATTGCGTTCCAGCTTGTTGATGACGCGATCGACTATATGTCCGACGGTGCAACAATGGGCAAGGACAGCGGCGACGATTTCCGCGATGGCAAGGTTACGCTGCCCGTCATTCTCGCACATTGCCGCGGCAACGCCGAAGAGCAGCAATTCTGGCGCGATGCGATGCTTGGTAACCGGATTAGTAATGCCGACTTGGCACATGCGCGAAACTTGCTGCGAGAACACCGCGTCATCGATGACACCTTGGATCGCGCGCGGCATTATGGGCAGCGGGCGATTGACGCGATTGCGCATTTCCCGACGGGCGAGGCAAAATCGGCGCTGACAGAGGCGGTCGAATTCGCAATAGCCCGCGCATATTGACGGACAAGGCGGTGCCGTCCTCTGATATAGCAGGCAACGCATTTCCCGTCTTGGCGGTGCTGCCAGATCTGCTGGGGTCATTACGGACCGTTCCCAATGCCGTGCTCATCGCGCCGCCGGGTGCAGGCAAAACCACGATGGTGGCGCCAGCCTTATTGGATGAGCCCTATTGTGATGGTCAAATCCTGTTGCTGTCACCGCGCCGTTTGGCCGCGCGGATGGCGGCGGAACGCATATCCGAAAATTTAGGCGAAACGGTCGGCGGACGGGTTGGCTATGCGACGCGGCTGGACAGCAAGCACGGTCCCAAAACCCGTATATTGGTGATGACTGAGGGGATATTCCGCAACCGGATCATTAGTGATCCTGAGCTTGTAGGTGTTTCCGCTGTGCTGTTTGACGAAGTCCACGAACGCAGCATCGACAGCGATTTTGGCCTCGCACTCGCGCTTGAGGTCCAAGCTGCATTCCGGCCTGATCTGCGTTTGTTGGCGATGTCTGCTACATTGGACGGTGCACGTTTTTCGCAGTTGATGGACGATGCGCCCGTTTTGGAAAGCGAAGGCAAAAGATGGCCTCTGGAATATCTTTATGTTGGTCGCCGGACCGAACAGACCATTGAAATCGATATCGTCCGCACAGTGCGCCAGGCGCTGGCGGAGCAGCAGGGCGACCTATTGGTGTTCCTGCCCGGCGTCCGCGAGATTGACCGCGCCTTTGACGCTTTGGGTTCCTGTGGGTCCGACATTGTCGTGCATAAACTGCATGGGCAGATTGACCCGACGGCGCAGCGGCTTGCCGTCCGGCGCGATGTTGCGGGGCGGCGCAAAGTCATTTTCGCGACGAACATTGCCGAAACCAGCCTGACCATCGATGGCGTGCGCGTGGTCATCGACAGCGGTCTTGTGCGGCGCGCACGCTTTGACCAGGCGGCCGGTGTTACACGGCTTGTGACGGAGCGGGCGAGCCTTTCTGCCGCCACGCAGCGGGCCGGGCGCGCTGCGCGACAACAGGCGGGGATTGCCTATCGGCTTTGGGAGGAAGCGGGAAATGGCGGCTTGCCTCCGTTCGACCCACCAGAAATTTTGGAAAGCGATCTTGCGCCATTATTACTGGATTGCGCGCGATGGGGCGAGAATGACCCTGCAAAGCTGCGCTGGCTTGACCTTCCGCCCGCCGCTGCCGTGCAGCAAGCGCGCAAATTGTTGATGTCGGTTGATGCGCTGGGTGCGCAAGGACACATCACCCCGCATGGCACTATGTTGGCCAATTTACCCTTGCCGCCTAACCTAGCTCATATGGTTGCCGTAGCAGCGCAGAGCGGACAGGCGGAGAATGCGGCGATGTTGGCAGTCCTGTTGCAAGAACGGGGCCTTGGCGGGCAGGGTGAGGATATTGAGACCCGCTTTGAACGCTTCGTGCGTGAACGCGGAGCAAAGGCAGATGCCGCCCGCATGCTGGCGCAGCGGATTGCGCGCCTGTGTGGCGCTAGCGGGGATAAGCAAACGCTCAGCATTGGCGGGCTGATTGGCAGCGCATTCCCTGATCGCATCGCCAAACGCCGTGATGCCAAGGGCGAAAAATGGATCAGCGCCATGGGCCGCGGTCTTCAACTTGATCCAGCATCACTTTTGGCGCGCGCGGAATGGCTGGCTGTAGCCGATGTTCAAGGCGCTGTTTCGGGTGTGCGTATATTGTCTGCGGCCGCGTTGACCGAAGCCGATATTATTGACCGATTTGGGCACCGTATCGAAAGCAAGCAAATCCTAACTTATGACAAAAGCACGGATCGCGTCGATGCGCGTGTCCAACGGCGGTTGGGCGCAATAGTGTTGAGCGAAGGGCGGCTGGAAAAGCCCGACCCGCAGGCCGTTGCGAGCGCGCTGATGGCCGCAGTGCAAGACATGGGTGTAGACGCGCTGCCTTGGCCTTTGTCCACGCGCGCGCTTCGGGATCGGGCGCACTTTGCTGGAGTGACTTCGCTAAGTGACGATGCGTTGGCGGAGACCATGGAGCAATGGCTTCTGCCGTTGTTGGGCAAGGTCAACCGTCTGCGCGACGTCGCGGCATCGGGCTTGGCCAATGCACTCGACAATATGCTCGGTTGGGATACGCGCACCCGTATCGACCAAATTGCACCCACTTCCTTCAAAAGCCCTGCTGGCACGGAACATAATATTGATTATGCCGCCGAAGCCGGTCCAACGGTTGAGTTGCGCGTTCAGGCATTGTTCGGTCTTGATGGCCATCCTTCGGTAGGTGCCAACCGCGTGCCGTTGGTCTTAAGCCTTACATCACCTGCGGGCCGTCCCATTCAGACAACGCGCAATCTGCCCGAATTCTGGCGCGGAAGCTGGCGTGACGTCGCCAAGGAAATGCGCGGCCGTTATCCGAAGCACAATTGGCCAGACGCCCCGGGGGAAAGCGTGGCGAGCCTTAAGACGAAAAAGGCACAAGCCCGCAACGCTTGACGAATCTAGTGCGGTTCGGGCAAAGCTGTATCCAGTTTAACCGTCAGGAATTGCACCATGTCCGCCCGTATCTCTCAGCGTCCCAAAAATGCCATGCAGTCTGGCCATGGGCGCAATGATGAATGGGTGCTTGAACATGTGCCAGCAGAGCCCCGCAAGGCGGACCCGTTGATGGGCTGGGCTGGATCAGGCGACACGCAGGCGCAAGTTCAATTGACCTTCCCAAGCCTGGATGCGGCACGCGCTTATGCAGAGAAAAAGGGCATAGTTGCCACCTATATGCCCACACCGCCCAAGACGCTTAAGTTGCAGGCCTATGCGGATAATTTCCGCTAAACGATCATTCCGGGCAGCAGCAAAAGTTTAACGTCCACAACGCAACCCCCCGCACGCTTTTTCTGAATAAAATGGGGTAGGTCCGCCAAGGCAATACGGTGGACAGTGATATTCTCGCCATCCACGCCGCCGCCTTCGCTGACTTTCGTCAAGCCACGGGCGCGCACAAGCGAGAAGCTTTCGCTGACCATGCCGGGCGACGAGAAAAATTCGCCGACAATCTCCAGACGGTCTGCGCGATAGCCGGTTTCTTCCTCAAGCTCGCGCGCAGCCGACGCCAACGTGTCTTCGCCTTCTTCATGGTCGCCAATGAGCCCAGCGGGCAGTTCAATACAATTTGCGCCGAGCGGCACGCGATATTGTTCGACGAGCAGGACATGATCCGCCTCCATCACAAGGATTACCGCAGCCTTGATGCCGCGCGCGCGGCTGACATATTCCCATTTTCCGCGCGTCTTCGCCGTGATGAAGCGACCTTGCCACATCACGGTTTCGGCGTCGTCTTGTTCCATCATAACTGGATTAGCCTGTCGGGGAGTTCGTTGGGGTTGTCAGCACCCCTAGGGAAATGTTCGGCCAGCACAACGCCCATTAGTGTCACTGCCGCGGCTACGCCAGCGCCGGGGTTTCCGGCCTTTACCTGATCAAGTAAGGCGACCATCGCGTCACCCCATATTTCGGGTGCAACCTTGGAAGCAATGGCCGCGTCAGCCACGATTTCGGCGCGATGCTCCTTCATCGACAAATACAACAGCACACCCGTCCGACCCACCGTTTTGGATTCGGTACCTACCTTGAACAGGCTGATGGCGCGGCTGCGGACACGCGCTAGCTTTTTGGCCTTCGGCGTAAGGGCGAGGCGCAATGGTATCCATTTTAGGATAAACCATGTCCCGATCCATTTGAGCGCAACTGCCGCCAACAAAAATGCTGCATATTCCGCCGTCGTATATTCATGGCGCCACCCGCCCGAAAAGGCATCAATCAGGCCCATGTAAAAATTAGGAAAAGTCGCATAGCTGACCAAGGCAATGAACGCGATCGCGCTTGCCCAAGCCATGGCGATATCGTCATAATGGTCCGACAGGTTAGTCACGATTGTAACGATTTCGCCGGTTGTCCGCCGTTCTGCATCCGCGACTGCGGCAACCACTATCGCATGGTCGGTTTCGGTGAATTGACTGATTTTACGTAAGCCCATGTTCAATATTCCTACCAGCCGCCTGAGGCGCCACCGCCGCCAAAGCTTCCGCCACCGCCGCCAAATCCGCCTCCGCCAAAACCTCCGCCACCAAAGCCTCCGCCACCCCAGATGATCACGGGCCCCATGCCGCTGCGCCGATGCTTACGCCCGCCGCCATTTGTGGAACGGATCATTGGTAGGAACACAAAGAAGATCATGAACAAGATGAAGATAATCGCGCCAAAAGGTATGCCTTTATCACGTCTGTTATCTTGATGTGCCGCGCGTGCTATCTTCGCCGCTTCGTCCGCAGGCAGTTCGAGTTGAGTCACGATGCGGTCAACGCCTGCATTGACGCCACCGGCAAAATCACCTTCCTTAAAGCGCGGGGTGATGTCGTTGCGGATGATTGTGGAAGACAAACCATCGGTCAGCACGGGCTCAAGGCCGTAACCGACTTCAATTCGCATTTTACGCTCGTTCGGCGCAACGATCAGGATTGCGCCATTGTCCTTTTCGGTTTCGCCCTTGCCATCCTGCCCGATTGCCCATGCGCGACCCAATCGATAGCCGTAATCGGATATCTCATAGCCTTCGAGGCTGGCAAGCGTTGTCACAACCAACTGGCGTTTAGTGCGGGCTTCCAGCCCCTCCAGTTTGGCGCTGAGCGCGACTTCTTGCTGCGGATCAAGCAAGTTGGCCTCATCAACCACACGGCCCGTCAGTTTTGGAAAATTTTGCGCAACTGCTGCTTGACCGGTGAGGGCCAGCAGCAGCGCAATAAGTAGGCCAAGGGCCTTATTCATGTTCAATTCCCGGACAGGATTAGGTCGCTGGCGCCATATCTAGCTTCGGTGCGGATTCTGCACCGGGCGTTGTTGCCTGATAAGGGATCATGGGCTTGGCACCGTGGATAATCTTGGCTCCGATGATGTCCGGGAAAGTGCGAATGGTGGTGTTATAGCCACGCACCGCTTCATTATAATCACGCAAAGTGATGCGCACGCGGTTTTCCTGACCCTCCAATTGATCCTGCAGCTTCAGATAACCTTCCTGGCTTTTGAGCTGCGGATATTGCTCAACCGAAACCAGCAAGCGCGAAAGGCTTCCCGACAACTGGTTTTGCACGCGCTGAAACGCAGCCATTTTCGCAGGATCGTTCAGGTCGTTAGGGTTCACTTGAATGTTCGGCGATGTGGCACGTGCGCGTGCTTCAATGACCTCGGTAAGCGTTTTGTTTTCTTGCGCCGCTGCACCTTTCACAACATTGGCAAGGTTGGGTATCAGGTTTGCACGCTCTTGGAACGCGGCTTGGACATCAGCCCATTTCGCCTTGGCGTTTTCTTCGGCCGTGGGAACACTGTTGATCCCGCATCCGGCCAAAGAAGCCGCAGCGACGGGTACCAGAAGAAATTTCAAAAAGTTCTTATGCATCTAACGCGCTCCTCCACTTGGCAAACTGCCCAACAATCCAGTCATTTACATGGCGTGTGTTAGGTACATAAGGCGCGCTAAGGCCTTTCGCAATGACTACAGTTGGTTGCGCAATGAATGTTACCAACCGGCTTTGGCGATTAATTCACTTCGCTTTGGCGCTATTATCTGATGTAAAGCGAAGGCGGGTTCAGCAGCGGGGGCATTAATGTAGCTAAGGTGACTTTGGTTAAGAGGTGATCTTTCGGGAAGTAGGATGAAAAAATGGATATTCGGGGCGTTACTTTTCGTTGCAGCGGCAGCGGGCGGGTTTTGGGTGAGTGCAGACAAGGATATGAAGGCGCTCATATCCCATTTGCCAACGGACTCTAACGTGCTGTTCTGGAGCGTAGAGCAACGCGACGCCGGTTTCCGCACAATGGACCGAATCCCCATCCTTGCAAAGGCCAACGTCATTGCAAAAGGCAATACGGTTTATCCTTTGCCTGCCGGTGAGCCGCTGACAATCGGCATGGACGTCGATGCCTATATGAAAGCGCAACGCACGGCCGGTCTTGTCATATTGCAGGACGGCAAAGTGCGGATGGAGAAATACGGTCTCGATTTCACGGGGCAGGGCAAATGGACGAGCTTCTCGGTCGCTAAATCCTTTACGTCGACCATGGTCGGCGCGGCGATAAAGGATGGCTATATCAAGAGCATCGATGATAAGGTTTCCGCCTATATCCCGGACCTTAAGGGCTCGGCGTATGACGATGTGACTATCAAGCAACTGCTGACCATGACCTCGGGCGTTAAATGGAATGAGGATTATACCGATCCTAAATCCGATGTTGCTGTGTTCAATTTGCACAAGGCCGAAAAAGGCATGGATGTGACGGTCAGTTACATGCGCAAATTGCCGCGTGAGGCGCCAGCTGGAACCAAATGGGTCTACAAAACCGGCGAAACCAATTTGATTGGCGTCTTGGCCAGTTCGGCCACGAAAAAGACGCTTTCCAGCTATTTGTCGGAGAAGGTCTGGGCACCATTTGGTATGGAGCAGGACGCAACCTGGCTTTTGGGTTCAACAGGGCATGAAATTAGCGGCTGCTGCATTCAGGCATCGACCCGTGATTACGCGCGTTTTGGCGCGTTCATAATGGGCGGTGCAAAAATCAACGGCGTTGGCATTTTGCCTGACGATTGGCTTGCCCCTGCAACAAGCAAGCAGGCGGACATTGGCATGGCCGGCAAAGGCTATGGTTACCAATGGTGGACCTATGACGACGGCAGCTTTGCGGCGCAGGGCATATTTGGGCAGGGCATCTTCATTTATCCCAAGCGCAACCTCGTGATCGCATCGAACAGCAATTGGCCAAAGGCGACTGATCCAGACACCGTTGGCGTTCAACGCGAAGCATTTTATAAAGCGGTTCAGGCTGCCGTTGATACGGAAGCAAAGCCAGTACTGAAGTAAACATGCTGCGGCGCACAATAATTACGAATATTCGTAATTAGATTGCGCCGCAAGGCATGGAAAAAAGGGCTTTTCTAAGGCCTGATATTAGTTCAGCATGTCATCTTCATGTTTCGTACTTCAGCGGGAGATTTGTTATGGATTTTAAAACGTTTTTGCATGCCGGTAGCAATCGGCGGGCTATGCTTAAGGGCATGGGTGTTGCCGCCGTTGGATTTTCACTGACGGGCGCGCTGGCCGGTTGCGGAGAGAAAGAAGCGGCAAAGCTCGCCAATGGCGAAGAGGCCAAGCTGAACTTCTACAATTGGGACACCTATATTGGTGAGACCACGTTGGGAGACTATAAGGACAGCGCCGGCGTCGATGTGAACATGACCTTGTTCGCCAGCAACGATGAATTGTTTGCTAAGCTACGTGCCGGCAATCAGGGTTATGACGTCATCGTCCCGTCGAACGATTTTGTCGAGCGCATGGCCGCAGCGGACATGCTGATTGAAATCGACAAAGCCCAAATCCCCAATTTCAAAAATGTCGCCCCTGAGTATCAGGACGTTCCTTATGACCCCGCGCGGAAATATTCGATGCCGTACACATGGCTGGCGCTTGGCATTGGGTACCGCAAGTCGAAGGTAAATTCGGTACCTGATAGCTGGAAAGTCCTGTTTGACAGCGACGAGTATAAGGGCCGCATCGCTGTGCTTTCCGAGGCTGGCGACATGTTCCGGCTCTACGGCAAATATCTAAGCAAATCGGTCAATGGGCTGACGGATGCCGACTTGAAAACAATCGAAGCCATGATGATCAAGCAAAAGCCAAACATCAAATCTTTCCACGAAGACAATGGTCAGGACCTTTTGCTTAAAGGTGAAGTGGACCTTGTCCTCGAATATAATGGCGACATTGCCCAGATTATGGCCGAAGATCCCGACATCGGCTTTGTCATTCCCAAGGAAGGCAGCCAACTGAATTCGGACAATCTGTGCATTCCAAAGGGCGCGCCGCACCCTAAAAATGCCCATGCGTTCATCAACTATCTGCTGGATGCCGAGGTAGGCAAAAAAATCACTGAGACGATTAAATATCCAACGCCTAATGCTGCGGTGAAGGCCTTGATGCCGGATAGCTATAAAAACAACCCGGTCATTTTCCCGGCTGCCGATGTTTCGGCGAAGTGCGAATACGCGAAATTCAATCCCGATCTTCAGCCGAAATATGAGGAGGCGTTTACCCGCGTTCGGGCGGCTTAATTGATGTCAGGCGCGTTGCAAGACTGGAAAAGCCAGAAGAAACCCTTTGCCGCAGTTGCAACGGCACCGGTCTTCTGGCTTGGCCTGTTCTTCATCGCGCCCATGACTATTGTCTGGCTCTACAGCTTCGGTCAAAATGCCGGACCTGCGGATATCGATATTTCGGGCACGCTCGACAATTACAAACGCGCGACCGAGTGGTTGTATCTTTCCATTTTCCTCAAAAGCTTTGCAGTCGCCGCACTTACCACGTTGATTTGCTTGATCATCGGCTTTCCGGTCGCGATGGCGATTACCTTCGCCGCGCCCAAGTGGCGCCCTTGGTTGCTGCTGGGAATCATGCTGCCCTTTTGGACCAACCTTCTGATCCGTACCTATGCGCTGATGGCATTGATGGGCACCAATGGGTATATGAACAAAGGGCTTGGCGGCTTTTGGGACGGTGCCAGCTGGTTGCGCACCTTAGTGGGCATGCAGCCACTTGAGGCATGGACGCCCGTGCAGTTGTTGTACAATAACTTCGCGGTCGTTTTGGGGCTTGTCTACGTCCATCTGCCCTTCATGGTTTTGCCATTATATTCGGCGCTCGACCGGCTGGACAAAAGCTTGATCGAGGCCAGCCTTGACCTTGGCGCGGGGCATTTCAAAACCTTTATGAAAATCGTCGTGCCGTTGGCAGCACCGGGTATTTTTGCGGGCGTTATGATTACATTGGTTCCCGCATTGGGCGCGTATCTGACCCCCGACCTCATGGGTGGCACCGATAGCCAGATGATCGCGAATGTTATCGAACGGCAGTTCAAGCGCGCAAATGACTGGCCGTTCGGCGCCGCTTTGTCCTTCTTGCTCATCTACGCGATGTTCATTTTGATTGCGCTGCAATCCATGCGCGCGAACAAAGTGAAGGAGGCGCGGTAATGTTTAACCGCACCGCCATCGCGCCGCTTGAATATACACGCAAATTATGGATGCGCAGTTGGGTCGGGTTGACGATGCTGTTCCTATATGCGCCGTTGGTTGTGTTAATGATCTTCAGCTTCAACGACAGCAAGCGCAACGTGATGTGGAAGGGATTTACCCTAAAATATTATGAGAAGGCGCTGAACAACGACAGTCTGGTGGAGGCGATGGTCAATTCGCTAACCATCGCATTTTTGGCGACCATCATCAGCTTAGTCATTGGCGCCTTGGCTGCGGTCATGCTCTGGCGCTTTCGTTTCCCGTTCAAGGGGTTGGTCGAGGGCACGATGTCACTGCCGATTATCGTGCCCGAAATCTGCTTGGGTGTGGCGTTTTTGATCTTTTTTGCCAAACTCGACTGGCCCACTGACTTGGCTTGGCCGCTCAACCTGTCCGCGATCACGATTGCCCATATCACCTTCTGCTTTCCCTTTGTCGCGATGGTTGTCCGCGCGCGGTTGGCCAGTTTCAATAGGGAAGAGGAAGAGGCCGCCAAGGACCTTGGCGCGACCGAATGGCAGGCATTTCGCGATGTCCTACTGCCGCATATAAAACCATCCTTGGTCGTCGGCGCCTTGCTTGCCTTCACGCTTAGCCTTGATGATTTCGTCATCACCTTTTTCACCAGCGGCCCGGATACGATTACCTTCCCGGTGAAGGTATATTCAATGGTGCGCTTCTCGGTCACGCCAGAGGTTAACGCCGCGTCCACAATCTTGATCATCCTCACCGTTGCCCTGACCTTCATCGCGCTGAAATATCAGGGCGTGAAGGGCATCGCTGAAACCCATTAGAAGCGGCAGATCCTTATGACCGAAGGCAAACAACCCATCATTGAAATCCGCAACGTTTCCAAACGTTTCGGCAAAGTGACGGCGGTGGACAATATCAGCCTCGATATTCGCGCTGGGGAATTTTTCGTTCTGCTTGGGCCATCTGGATGCGGCAAGACAACCTTACTGCGGATGATCGCCGGTTTCGAAATGCCGACCGAAGGGCAGATCATCATCGACGGACAGGATATGAGCCTTGTCCCGCCGAACAAGCGGCCTGTGAACATGGTGTTCCAAAGCTACGCCGTGTTTCCGCATATGAACGTGACCGACAATGTGGGCTATGGCTTGCGGATATCGGGCATATCGAAGGCGGAGACCCGCGACCACGTTGCCGAAGCGCTTGAGCTCGTAAAGCTTGGCGGATTTGAAGACCGGATGCCCGATCAAATGTCGGGTGGTCAGCGTCAGCGCGTGGCACTTGCGCGCAGCTTGGTCATGCGGCCCAAGGTGTTGTTGCTGGATGAGCCGCTCTCGGCGCTCGATGCAAAACTGCGGGCGCAAATGCAGTTCGAATTGGCGGATTTACAGGACAAGGTCGGCATTACCTTCGTCACCGTGACCCATGACCAGGATGAGGCATTGTCGATGGCCAGCCGCGTTGCGGTGATCAACAAAGGCGAAGTCGCCCAACTCGCGCCGCCATCTGAACTGTACGAATATCCTGCCAACTGCTTTGTCGCGGACTTTGTTGGCTCGGTGAACATATTCGAAGGCAGGCTAACGCTGGACGAACCAGATAAAGCTGCAGTCGATTGTCCCGGGCTTGGCAAGATTTACCTCAACCATGGCGTAACTGGTCCGCACGGAGCCAATGTGTGGATCGCGCTTCGCCCTGAGAAGATTTACCTCCATGTACCCGGCGAAGGCAAGGCGGCGCGCGCCGCGGCGCAAGATGCCCCCGATGGCCATAATCTTGCGCGTGGTACAATTAAGGGCATGAGCTATCTTGGCGATGTGACGCTATATGATATCCAGCTTGAGGGCGGTCACATCATCCGCGTCAGCCGCCCAAATCTGTCCCGCCACGACCAAGAAGACTTCACGTGGGATGACAAGGTCAGCATGCACTGGCGCGCAGACAGTCCCGTAGTTTTGTTGAGCTAAACGCCGAACCAGCCGGATCAATTATCCGCAGAGGCTGCGGGGCGCAGGTCGATCAAAGTCACTATGGTGTTGCTTGCCAAATCTGAATTCGCGGCCTTGGGCATGCAAAAACGATAGGTTGACCCTGCCTGCATCATTTTCACGCTCTCACTGAAAAAGGGTGACGTTTGGCGCAGTGGAATTTTCTCCCATTCGCTCTTTTGTTGCACCACGCCGGATGTCGCGTCGAACACAGTAAAATCGACAAGCACCAAGTCGCCATCGGTCGGATTTTTGCCGGTGCCAGCCTTGAGGATATCAAATCCTAGGCCCGATGAAGTGGTCTGCGTACAATTGCGCTCAGCAACCGGAATAACCGGCTTTGGCGGCGGGCTGGTGAAGGAAAGCAGATCGACCTCAAACACCAAATCGGCATTTGCGGGAATAGGCCCCGTTCCGGTTTCGCCATAGCCAAGCTTGGATGGGATGCAGAGGCGATAGCTTCCACCTGACTGCATCAGTTGCAGTCCCTCGGCAAAGCCTGGGATAACGCCGCCAACGGGAAATTCCGACGCTTGCCCTGAGTCAAATTGCGTGCCGTTTGCGGTCAGCATGCCTTTGTAATTCACCACGACCTTGGACTCGGCATTGGGCCGTTCGCCCTTGCCTGCTTTAAGGATGGTATAGGAAAGGCCCTCTGGCGTCATAACGTTGCAGGTCAGCGCAGGCGAGGTTGGCTTCGCTGTGACAGGTGCTGCAGCGTATGCAGGGGCACATGCAAGGACCAGAGCGGGGCTAATGACGGCCGTTATAAGGGCGCGCTTGACTGTTGATGATGTCATAGATCCCTTCGGTAAAGATTGGGTGCGGTTTGTCTAGTTTGGTTTTGTGGTTGGTATTTGTTAGTCAACCTCGTCACCCTGAACGTGTTTGTGTCCTGCACGCCGTTGGGCCCAGGATCTCACTTTAGAAGCATCAAAAAGTAAGATACTGAAACAAGTTCAGTATGACGGGAACGATAGACAGGTTCTAACCAATCGCCCGCAACTTCGGCTCCGCTTCATTGAGCGACTTGTGTATAATCCCTACCAAATCGTCGATTTGTGTCGGCGTGATTATTAGCGGCGGGCACATGACGATGGTGTCGCGGATGCCCCGCACCATCAGCCCATTGCGGATACAGATGTCGCGGACCATTGGGCCTGCGGTTCCTTCGGCACCGCAAAAGCGGGCGCCAGTAGCTGTGTTGGCAACAACCTCCACTGCGCCCAGCAAACCGATTGACCGGGCTTCGCCGACCAGCGGATGGTCACGTAACGTCGCCAGCTTTTTGGACAGATACGGACCGGTTTCGTCTCGGACTTTCTCGAATAGACCTTCGCGCTCCATGATTTCAATATTGCGCAAGGCAACCGCTGACGCCACGGGATGCCCCGAATAGGTATAGCCATGGACGAAATCACCGCCCGTTTTAATGACCTTTACGATCTTGGCACTCACGGCGACGGCGGAAATCGGCAGATAACCCGACGACAGCCCCTTGGCCATCGCGATGATGTCCGGCTGGATGCCCATGGTTTCGTGGCCCCATATATTGCCCGTCCGGCCAAAGCCGCAGATAACCTCGTCACAGACCAATAAAATGCCATATTTCCGGCAAATCGCTTCAACCTGTGGCCAGTAATTTGCCGGCGGAATGATAACGCCGCCCGCGCCTTGTACAGGCTCACCAATGAAGGCAGCGACATTTTTGGGACCTACCTCTAATATCTTGTCCTCAATGGCTTGCGCGCATGCAGTGCCGAAATCTTCCGGCGTCATGTCGCGGCCTTCATTATACCAATAAGGCTGGCGGACATGTTCAATGCCCGGCATCGGCAAAACTCCGGGCGCTGGGAAGCCTTGTTCATGCATAGATTTCATGCCGCCCATGCTGACGCCAGCCACCGTGGAGCCATGATAGGCGTTGTGCCGGCTGATGATGATGGTGCGGCTATGTTCGCCCTTCACTTGCCAATAATGGCGCACCATCCTTAGAATCGTGTCATTGGCTTCGGAGCCGGAGCTGTTGAAAAACACATGTGGCAAGCGGCCACCGGTGAGGCTCGAAATCTTGTCCGCGAGCATGATCGCAGGCGCATTGGCAGTTTTGAAAAAGCTGTTA
>CALGEE010000125.1 GCA_937881525.1 uncultured Sphingomonadales bacterium
TGGGCAGACAAAAGCGTTGTCGGTAATTCAATGGCCGGCCGAATGGCAACTTTGATTGATGCCGATTCTGGAAAGGCCGGTGAAGGTGTTATAACGGTTGTGGATAGCCACACTGTAAAATTGGTACTGCCTCGTCCTGACATCACAATCATTGTTGGCATGGGCGACTATCCAGCTGCGATCACACACGCATCACACACAGCTGATACAATGCTTTCTAACCCCATTGGCACCGGAGCGTATTTGCCAGAATCATTGGGAGTTGGCGTTCGCGGAGTTCTGGTCAAAAATCCGAACCACACGTCTTGGTCCGAAGGCAACTACCTTGACCGGATCGAATTTGTCGATTTTGGCACTGACCCAGCTACGATTGTTACGGGTGCGGAGTCTGATGAATTCGATATGACGTACGAGATTACCGGCGAATTCATCGACATCTTTGATGGCTTTCCAGGTTGGACTAAATCTTCGGTGAACACAGCGCAAACAATTGTTATTCGTTGTCAACAAACAGCCGAAGTTGACGGCAAAACACCTTATGCTGACGCACGTGTTCGTCGTGCATTGGCAATGGCCGTCGATAACGCTGTTTGCCTCGAGCTTGGCTATAACGGTAACGGCAGCGTTGCTGAAAACCACCACGTTGCGCCGTTGCACCCAGAATACGCAGCCCTGCCTAAGCAGGTTGTGGATGGTGCCGCAGCAAAAGCGCTGATGGAAGAAGCTGGTTTGGCCGACTTTGAGCACGATTTGATCTCAATCGATGGTGGCTGGCGCAAGGACACCACTGACTCTGTTGCCGCACAATTGCGCGACGCTGGCATCAAGGTGAAACGGACCATTATACCGGGTTCCACGTTCTGGAACGATTGGTCGAAATATCCGTTCAGCTCTACAAACTGGAGCCAACGTCCACTTGGCGTTCAGGTGCTGGCACTGGCTTATCGTTCAGGTGAAGCTTGGAACGAAACTGGCTTTAACAATGCTGAATTTGACAGCCTGCTAGAATCGGCCCTGTCGATTGTTGACACTGACAAACGTCGCGAAGTGATGGCCAAAATCGAAAAGATCATGCAGGACGAAGGCGTGATCATTCAGCCATTTTGGCTAGGTCTCAACCGTCATTACAAAGACGGTGTTGTGGGCGCAGAAATGCACCCTAGCTATGAGATCTATCCTGACCAATTGGGTTGGAAAGCCTAAGTTCATGAAGTCACGATTGAGTACAGATTTTTAACTCAATCAAAATCGGCGGTGGATGGGAAATGGACGGCAGACACTTCATCAAAGGTTGTCGGATGGAAGACTAATTCTAACGGCGTCGTAAGCCTATTTGATCTCCCTCTCTAGGCTGGTAGTGAAACGGGGCACTGTATTGTGCCCCGTTTTATTCGGGACGGCTAATCGCAACGCTGAAACGCATGATTAAGACCACCTTTCGTAGGTCTCACTATGACCGCTTACAGCGCATTCCAAATACCCAAGCAAATAAAGATAAAACCGGTTTTGAACGAGGTTCATGTAATGGCAAAGATTACCTATATCGAGCATAACGGCACCGAACATCAAATTGATGTGGCCAATGGGTCGACGGTTATGGAAGGCGCTCGTGACAACAATATTCCCGGAATCGAAGCCGATTGCGGCGGTGCCTGTGCCTGTTCGACCTGCCATGTCTACGTCCACCCAAACTGGGTTGATAAACTGCCGTCAATGGATGATATGGAAGAGGACATGCTGGATTTCGCCTATGAGCCAGATCCGGCGCGCTCTCGCCTGACTTGCCAGCTTGAAGTCACTGACGCCCTTAACGGGCTTGTGGTGCAGATGCCCGAAAAACAGATTTAAGCGGCGACCATATTTACTTAACTGCCACTGTTTTCCATTGCATCCGGCTCATCGATCATCGACAGGCCCTGACCCCAGAATTTTGGATTTCGGACATCCAGTTTGAATGGAGAGATCAGGTCTTTGTGGCGTTGCGAATTCCATTGCTGTAGCCGAGATGTTGGTGGCCCTCACACTGCCCCATGAATAGGCCCATAGATCGTGGACGCCTTCTTTCCCAATTTCGAGGCAAGAAGGCTATGATGAGCAACGATGAGTTCAAGCGGGATGCGGTCGAGCAGTTCACCGAGCGGGGTTACCTGGTCAGAGAGGTTTCGGACCGCCTCGGAGTTAGCTAGCATTCTCTTTATGCATGGAGGTGGAAGTACTCGAATGCGGCGGCCGGAGAATCTGAATGTCCGTATTCACATCGTCTGCATTAGTTTTCGTGAGCCACTTAAACTGTCTATGAAAAGGCCCACACCACTTGAATTTTGCTAGCATTTTGAATCCAATCTGTGAACTAGATCAAATGCAAAACGCTTTAGTTGCGGACATATCTGCTATTCGATGCCCGGAGATGAATTCCCGCTACTTCTTATACCCGTGACGTTGGTCAGAAAATTCCAAAGTTGCTTAGCGGACGGCGACAGTTGAGCGTTTGCCCTGTAACACAGAAAGTATGACTTTCTTGGTGTAAGCCCGGCATTTCCAATCCTAACCAGCTTGCCGGACCGAAACTCGCTGTCGAGCAGATCCGAATAGGCAAGGAGGATGCCTTCACCCTTGATTGCCTTGCCGACCGAATGCATGTAGCTGTGACAGGCGAACGTATGCCATGATGAAACTTTGGCAAATCTCTTTTGCTCTAGCCAGCGTTGCCAATTGATCCAATCTGGCGTGAGGATGGGAAATTCCAAAAGAGCAGGCGCGTTCTGAGCGGGAATTGTGCTGTCAAACATCGCCAGCGCCTCTGCCTTCTCGGCAATCTCTGGCGAAGCTGCCGGCATCAGTTCGCCGCCCAATAATTTGGTGGTTTCCCAGCCATGTACATTCCCATCGCAAAACAAAACGGCAAGATCATTCTGGTCCGACAACAATTCAGCTGTGTTTTCGGTCGTCACAACGTTCACATTGCACGAACTGTCGCTCAGCGAGAATTCCCGGAGTTGCGTGTACAGCCAGAACATAGAGGTGGTTTCATTCGCGGCGATGCGAACCACAGGCTCTCCTGGTGTTTGGACCTTGGCAATTGCAAGTTTCAGGAAATCCAGCGCAATCTCAACATCCGCCGCTAACACCTTACCTGCTTCGGTAATCTGCAAGGAATTATTGTCGCGTGAAAAGAGTGGTGTTCCAAGCCAATCTTCAAAACGCTGAATGCGTTTGCTAACGGCCGCTTGAGTTACAAACAGCTCCTGGGCGGCGCTGTTAAGACTGGGGTTGTTTGCGGCCGCATGGAAAAACAGCAAGTTATCAAGCGGTGGCAGGTCTTTGCGATATTGGCTCATTCCATAAAGTTATAGGTTTTGGAGACAATTACCAGCGTTTTATGTTCTCCTGAAATACGTGAAAAATCTTCATGTCGACACTTTAGGAGGATTTGCGATGTCAGGCACTGATGAGCATTTGAAAGCCGGCACGAGCAAGGCATGGAATTGGCATCCAGACCTGCCCGTCGCTATATCGCCGCTTTTCGCCTGGCCGCCAAAGCCAGTTGCGACGCTGAAGTGGTTCGCCGACCGCTGGTTGCCTGTCACCGAATTTACGGTCTACGCGTTGATGGCTTGGGCCACCTGGGCTTGGCTGGTGCCTCCGCTAGAGCAGATGCAGACGCTGAGTTGGGGATGGGTGTTACAGCTTTGGGCGCGCAACCTGATCGCGCTGATTATTATTGCCCAAGGTTTGCATCTGTGGCTCTACGGGTGGACAAGACAGGGTGACGATTTCAAGTATGATCGACGCGGGCTCGCCAAGAATGCGCGGATTTTTCTGTGGAATGATCAATACTGGGACAACGTGACATATGCGTTGTTGTCCGGTGTCACGATTTGGACTTTTTACGATGCCATTGTCTGGATGGGCTATGCCAATGGATGGGCACCCATGATCACCGTGCAAAGCAATCCGATCTGGTTCTTCGCGCTATTCCTGTTGTTCCCCCTCATTCAATCATTCCATTTCTACTGGCTGCACCGTGCTTTACACGTTCCGTGGCTCTACAAGCGCGTGCATTCGGTACACCACCGCAGTGTCTCAGTCGCGCCGTGGTCTGGCTTTTCCATGCATCCGATCGAACATATCGGC
>CALGEE010000126.1 GCA_937881525.1 uncultured Sphingomonadales bacterium
GTCTTGCAGGCCGTTATTGCGTATTGATGCCAAACACGTCGCATGGTGGTGGCATTAGCCGAAAAATCCACAGCGCAGCCGACCGCAAGCGTTTAAAGTCCATTATTTCGGACCTCACATTGCCCAATACTATGGGCTGCATCATCCGGACCGCTGGGCTTGCTCGGACGAAGCCTGAGATCAAGCGTGACTTTGATTATTTGGCGCGCCTTTGGGACGAAATACGGGAGCGCACGCTCCGCGGTGCAGCGCCAATGCTGATCCACACCGACAGCGACCTGATCAAACGCGCCATCCGCGATATCTATAACAAGAACATTGACGAAGTCTTTGTTGAAGGACCGGATGGTTACAAGGCCGCGAAAGACTTCATGAGATTACTGATGCCAAGCCACGCCAAGCGTGTGCAGCATTATGCCGATCCAGTACCGTTGTTCCAGCGCTACCATGTCGAGGATCAGCTGAATGCTATGTATCAGCCGATCGTCCAGTTGAAATCAGGTGGCTATATTGTCATCAACCCGACCGAAGCGTTGGTATCAATCGACATCAACTCAGGCCGTTCGACCAAAGAGCATGGCATTGAACAGACGGCGCTTTCGACAAACTTAGAAGCCGCGCGCGAGATTGCCCGCCAACTGCGTTTGCGCGACATGGCTGGCCTTGTTGTCATCGACTTTATCGACATGGAGCATCATTCAAACGCGCGCAAAGTCGAGCGCGCAATGAAAGAAGCGTTGAAACACGACCGCGCCCGCATTCAGGTCGGCCGCATTTCAAGCTTTGGCCTCATGGAAATGAGCCGTCAGCGTCTACGCACTGGTGTGCTTGAGGCATCAACTCGCGAATGTCCGCATTGCGAGGGCACTGGTCTGGTGCGCACGGCATCGTCCGCTGCGTTGTCCGCATTACGGCTTATAGAAGAAGAATCCGCTAAGGGTAATGGCAGCCAGATCGTGCTGCAAGCTAGCCAAGAGGCAACAATATATTGCCTCAACAACAAGCGTGCAGAACTCGCAGCGATTGAAGATCGCTACCATGTCCGCGTTTTGATCGTCCCCAATGGCGAGACCGAGGGCGCAAAGCTTGCGGTTTCAAGCTCCGGCCCACGTCCAGAGCGTCCTGTCGAATTACCGCCTATTATTGATCTCGACGATGACGATATCGAAGATGAAATCGACGATTTCGACGACGAAGTTGAAGAAGTCGAAGAAACTGCCCGCGAACCGCGCCGCGCCCGCGAGGAGAGTCCACGCGAAGAGGGTGAAGGCGGCGAAGGTCGCAAGCGCAAGCGTCGCCGTGGCCGCCGTGGTGGGAAGGGACGCGACCGTGATGGACGGCCTGAAGGCGAAGATGCAGTTGCCGGCGAAAACGAGGCTACGTCGGAACGTCCTGAAAGCGGTGCCGCAGTCGAAGCACCGAAAGCGGAAGCGGATGCAGAAGCCAAGCCAAAAGCACGTCGCGGACGTCGCGGCGGCAGAGGTCGCGACCGTCAGGAAGCAGGCCTAGACACAGCAGCCGAAGCTTCAGCACCTGCCGAAACGGAAGTGTTAGCGGTTCCGGTCGAAGTAAGCGAAGAAGCAGACACGAAGCCAAAGCGCCGTAGCCGTGCGAAGCCGAAGGCAGAAACTATTGCGGTTGAGGCAGCGGAAAAAGCTCCCGCCGCCGATGCACCATTTGCGACCGACGAAGCGCCTGTCACCAAGGCGAAGGCGCCGGCCAAGCCACGCGCTAAGGCAAAAGACAAGGTACCGGCAATAGTTGAAGCTGCAACCGAGGAAATCGCCGAGGCGCCAAAGGCGAAAGCCCCTCGCAAGAAAGCCGTTGCAAAGGGAGCGACGCAAGACGTAGCATCCACGGATGCAGAGGGCGTCAATGAGGACGGTACGCCACGCACTGGATGGTGGCAGCGCACATTCGGATAAGAAGCAGCGAAATTGAAAACAACATAGCCTCGCTGGTCATCGACTGGCGGGGCTATGTTTGTAAAACTTCTTCATTGCGCGTTCATCAAGATCAGGCCATTCATAGCATATGAACATCACCGTGTTTCGCGCCATCCGTGCGGCGTTTATTCTGTTTCTGGCCGTGTTGGTTTCGGCGCAACCGGTGATGGCACAGTCAATCTTGCGCGACGCAGAAACTGAAGCATTTTTCGACGAAATTTCGGCGCCCTTGATCGCAGCAGCAGGTCTTGATCCCAACAATGTCGAAATCATCCTCATCAATGACAAATCCATTAATGCGTTCGTAGCCGGCGGCCAAGCTGTCTACATCCATAGCGGTTTAATCGAT
>CALGEE010000127.1 GCA_937881525.1 uncultured Sphingomonadales bacterium
GGCCGCGGCAACTGATTAATGAGGTGTAAATTACTGATTGGCAGCGAGCCAGGCCGCAGCATCTGCCTCGACTTGCGCGCGGTCAAAATCATTTGCCTCTGCGATGTAGGTGTCGTTGAGGAAGGTGCTGACATCAACCATTTCGGTGACCGCGCCAGAGGACACCATGCGCGGCTGGACCGAGGTCCAGACATCGGTCTGGAGATCGCCAAGGCGCGGGGTGGTCGATATGTTCATTGGCAACACGCCCTGAAACAGGCCCATGCCTGCGGCCTCGACTTCCCACTCCTCAGGAACGTTTACGCGTAGCATTTTTTCGACGGCATCAGGGTTTACCATGCCGACATACATCCCCTTCGACCATGCTCGGAAGAAACCTTCCAGCGGTTCGCGCAATTCCTCGATACGGTCTGCATTGATCGCCAGCGTGTTAGCTGGGCTGGCCAGAAGTTCTTCGGGGGTGATCTGCGTCAGCTCGATCCCGTTGGCCACGAGGGCCGCCCAGTCGAATACCGAACCCGAAATCGCCGAGACATTGCCGTCGCGGATCGCGACGGCAAGTGTCGGGCCGCTTTCACCCAGAACGACGGTATTCACATCGTCGATCGAATGACCGGCCACAGCCATCGCCGCTTGCAGGAAAGCCCGGTCACGGTCAGTCACGAGGCCCACCGTAGTACCGACTAGGTCGGACATGGAATTGTAGCTACCACCGGCAAGCACGGCGATCCCTTCGGGCGCGTTCTGCATCACCTCATAGACGGTGTTGATATTCGCACCAGCTAGACGCGCGTTGATCGTCTCGTTGGGGTCGAGCATCGCTAGGTCGGCTTGCCCGTTCTGCACGAAGGCTACGTAGGGGATCGAGGTGTCGGACGGCAAAAGCTTCACTGTGACGCCCTCGTCGGCGAAATAACCGAGCGCCTCACCCACTACCAGCGGGAAAAACACCGCCGAACGGGGGGTTGGCTTAATCACAGTGATTGTGGCGTCCTGCGCGACAATCATCGTCGGAAGCGCGGTCAAGGCGACCCCAGTTCCCAGTAGAATTGATCTTAGCATATTCATTGTATTATCTCCCTGAAAAGTCGATTGATGCGTCACTTTTTGGCTTGGTTTATCCAAGTCCGAGCGCGTGCGCGGGACGCTGCCGCGCGACGGCTTTCTCGACGCCAGAAAACAATTCTGTCGTCCAGAAATTCCATGGTGTAAAATAACATCAATCCGATCACCGTCATGCTGAGCAGCGTGGCGATGGATGATGCCATATCGAGCTGGAACGAAAACCGGCTCATCAACACGCCGACACCGGCGGTTGCTTGTGCGAACTCGGCCACGACCGCCCCGATCAATGCGGTGGTCAAACCGATCTTCAGACCTGCGAACATCAAGGGGAGCGCGGCCGGTACCCGCAGCTTGGCAAAAATCTGCGAAGGCCGCGCGCCCATTGATTTGAAAAGCTCCTCGCGGTCTTCATCGATTTGAACCAGACCCGTGAGCGTGTTAACGAAAATCGGGAAGAAGCAAAGGATCGCCGCCAGCGCCATTTTTGATCCCATACCATAGCCAAACCAAGCAATGATCACTGGTGTCAGCGCGATGCCGGGTGTCACATTCAGGACAATCGCATAGGGAATGACGTAGCGCTTGAAGACTTCAGAAAGCGAAGATGCAACCGCGAGGCTGACCGCCACACTGGCTCCAATACCAAATCCGACAACAGCTTCGGTCAGCGTAATGAAAAAGTGACTGTAAATGGTGCCTTCCGTCACATAGAGCCTAATAATGGCAGCGCCGATCGCACTCGGTTGGGGGACCATGATCGATGTGATCAGGCCAATATGGACACTGAACTCCCACAATCCGATGAGAACGAAAAATAGAACGAGGTGTGGTGCAACCCGAAGGGCAAGCATCAGGAAATTGTCTGTTCTTGTCATAGCGATCCCTCCATGGCTTTACGACGTTTCGCGCTCATGCGGGACCGACCCTGTTCATGCTTCCAAAAAGCAATTGTGCGGTCGATAATCTCCATCCCACGGAAGATCAGAAAACCCAGCAGCGTCAGTGTGAAGATGCAGGCGAATGCAGATGCCATGTTGAGGTTGCGGGTATAGATCAAGATCAAAGACCCTATTCCCTGATCGCGCTGGATAAACTCGGCCACCAACGCACCTGACAGGGCTGCGGTCAAAGCGAGCCGTTCACCCGCCATGATCACGGGAATGGCATCGGGCAGCACCAGTTTCTGCAGGATTTGCCATTTGCTGGCCCCCATGGATTTGAAAAGCTCCAGCTTTTCGACGTTCACGTTCATCACGCCTGACAGCGTGTTGATAAAC
>CALGEE010000128.1 GCA_937881525.1 uncultured Sphingomonadales bacterium
TGCCAACCCATTTGCCGACGACGCGCAGGACATAGGGCAAATCCTTTGGCCCGATAACCAGCAACGCCACAAGGACGAAAAGCATCAACTCCGACGAAGCAACGTCAAACACGTCAGGCCCCCGATATCGAGGGCAGGTTTGGCGGCGCTATCAATGGATTAGCCTTGGGTCTTGTCTGTCTGCTTTTCGGCGTCGATGACGGTTGTCGCACCAATTTGCGGTGGAGCCTTGGGCGCTTCTTCGTCTTCGCTCATGCCTTTTTTAAAGCTTTTAATGCCCTTGGCGACGTCACCCATCATGTCGGAAAAACGGCCTTTGCCGAACAACAGCAACACCAAAATGCCAACAATCAGCCAATGCCAGATGCTAAAACCACCCATTTCAAACTCCTAACGGGGTGTTCCCCGGATGTTGCGAACAAAATTCTTGCCTGTCTTTATCTTATCTAGGCGTTGTTTTCGTTAATTTCCAGTTCGCTGTCACTTTCTTCGCCCGTAAACAGCATTTCGCCCATCGCGCTGTCGATAGGATCCAGCAAGCCTGCGGCTTTCAGGTCAGCGATCCCCGGCAAATCTTTACGGCTGTTCAGCCCGAAATGCGTCAGGAAACCGGGTGTGGTCGCGTAGATTAGAGGCCGCCCCGGCACTTCGCGGCGGCCAGCCGGACGCACCCATCCTGCCTCCATCAACACATCCAGCGTGCCCTTTGAAATCTGCACACCGCGAATGGCTTCAATCTCGGCGCGGCTGACGGGTTCATGATAGGCGATAATGGCCAATGTTTCCACCGCAGCGCGGCTTAGCTTGCGGCTTTCCTCGCGCTCACGCCGCAACAAATGGGCAAGGTCAGACGCGGTTTGAAAATGCCATGCCTTGCCGCGCTGGACAATTTCTATGCCGCGGCCTTGATAATGTGCAGCAAGTTGCGTGAGCGCTGCAGATACATCCACGCTATCGCCGACATAACCGCGGATCTGCTCGACAGTCATGGGCTGGTCACTGGCAAACAAGGTCGCTTCAACCGCGCGCATATCGGGATCGGTTTCAATCATGTTGCCTTTTTCCTCAACATCAATGGCGCAAAGGTCGACTCCTGCTGCAAATCAACCACACCGCGTTTGGCAAGTTCAAGTGCGGCAACAAAGCTGGAGGCCAATGCCGATTTGCGCAAGGCCGGATCCGCCATCGGTGGCAAAAATGCAGATATGGCGGTCCAGTCGATCGCACGGCCAATCATAGCCGACACGCGGTCCAACGCTTGTTCTAACGTCATGACTTGGCGTTTCTTGACGATATGCATCGCTGGCTGCGTCCTTGCATTGATTTGGCCGTAAGCGGTGATCAGTTCAAAATAATCACATTCCCACGCCCGCGCTTTAACCACGCGCAGTTTTTCAGGCGCGCCGCTCAGGAAGACATCGCGTCCGATCCGGTCGCGCGCCATCAACCGCGCGCCGCTTTCACGCATCGCGTTTAACCGCTCAAGCCGCAATTGCAGCCGCAGTGCCAGTTCCTCAGGCGATGGGTCAATTGTCGGGTCCTTGGGCAGCAGCAACGCGGATTTGAGAAAGGCCAACCACGCCGCCATCACCAGATAATCGGCGGCAAGCTCAAGCTTCAGCGCGCGCACCTCATCAATAAACACAAGATATTGTTCGACCAAAGCGAGAATGGACAATTGCCGCAAATCGACTTTTTGGGTGCGGGCCAACGCCAACAACAGGTCCAGCGGTCCTTCCCAGCCGTCAATGTCGATGGTCAGGACATTCGGGCCAGGTCCAGCGTCACACCTGCTCTCATCGCGAAGGGCCTCCTCCTCGTCAAAGAGCATTGGCCGGTTCATGCCGCGCCAGTGGCTCCATCCGTTAGCTTGGCGCTTGCATCGGCGAGCGCCAGCAATTGGTCCCGCTTATCAAGCAGATGCGCCAACCGGTCGGGGTTAAATGCCACCGGCGGCAGGGCCATCGCACGGTCAAGCCGGGTGCGCGCAGCGGCGGTAATCTCTGGAAGATTATTGGCAATCGCAACCATCTCGTCAAACCGGCCCCAGCAATTGAGCGCAAGGTCGCAACCGGCCACGACACATTGCAGAGCGCGCGTCGCAACATCGCCCTGCAACGCGTTCATATCGAGATCATCGCTCATCAACAGGCCGTCGAATCCAAGCTGCGCGCGGATGATCGTGTCGATAACAAAGGGTGACATGGTGGCTGTGTGCTGATCGTCCCAGACGTCATAAACAACATGCCCTGTCATACCCATTGCAGCGTGATTCAACGCGCGGAAGGGGGCAAGGTCCTGTGCAAGTTCAGCCGCAGTCGAGGTGACATGCGGCAAGTCATGATGGGTGTCGACATTGGCGCGGCCCTGCCCCGGCATATGCTTCACCACGCCAATGACGCCGCCCAAAGCAAGGCCGTCTAGGATTGCGCGGCCAAGCGCCGCCACGCGCAGTGGTTCACTGCCCAAGGCGCGGTCGCCAATGGCGGAGTGTGTTTCGGGCACGCGGACGTCAAGCACGGGTAAGCAATCGACGTTGATGCCGACTTCGTTGAGCGACAGCGCAATAGCCTCTGCATTGCACCGCGCGGCCTCAATCGCGGTGATGGGCGCAATGTCGTAAAGCGCGTCGAATGCGCCGCCAGCGGGAAAGTCAGGCCAGACGGGCGGACGCATACGTGCAACCCGGCCGCCCTCTTGATCAATCAGGATCGGCACCGTGTCGCGGCCATGCAAGGTCCGCAAGCTGTCGGTCAACGCGCGGACCTGCGCTTTATCTTCGATATTGCGTTTGAACAGGATGTAGCCTGCTGGCTCGACATCGCGAAACAGGCGTTTTTCATCATCCGTCAGGGTCAGGCCCGATAGGCCAAAAATTACCGGCTTCATGAACAGATTGCTAAGGCCGCTGCCGCCCCAAGGCAAGCATGGAGCAGAGCACAGCGGCCTTTAACCTGTGTATAATTACCGGATAGCGCCCAAGAAATCGAGCTTGCCCAATGGCACGCCCTTCATCCGCAGCAATGCGTAGGCCATGCTCAGATGGAAAAAGAAATTGGGAATGGCAAAGCCATGGACATAATTGCTGCCGGTAAAAGGAATGTCGCCGCTTGGGGTCGTGAGCACGACCGTTGCCTCTTCCCGGCCTTCGAAGCCATCGGGCGATGCGGCTTGCAGAAACGCAATCGCTTTCGCCACACGGGCCTGCACATCGGCAAAGCTGGCTTCATCATCGGCCCATGGGTTGTTTTCGATCTGGCCAACGCGCACCGCGACGAACTTTGCTGTATCGGTTGTCATCTGCACCTGCTTCGTAAGCGAGGCCATGTCGTCAATCAGGCGCGCATCCAGCAATTCGGAAAGCTCCATGCCCTGCGCAGCGGCAAAGGCCTTGCCCTTTTCGAGCATGTTGGACAGGTTTTTCAGACCGCGGATAAAGGTTGGCATGGCGACGTCATATAAAGCAGGCATTTTATTCTCCTCTGGAAGCAGTGCGCCGCATAAGTTGCAATTTAAAACTATTCAACCTTTATGCCGCTGCGGTTAGCGAACGATTAGGCAGTTTTCGCCCGCAACCCTAAGCTTTGCGCAGAGCTGCTGCGCTTCGAATGAATTGGACGTAATCGCCTGCAACCGAAACACAGCGCGGTCCCCTTCGACTTTGACTTCGGCGATTTTGCGGTTCACGCCAGAGAGAAAGCCAAAGCGTTTGTTGAGCGCAGCCCACGCGCTTTCGGCCTTGGCGGAATCACCAAATGCGCCAAGCTGAACCATCACGGCATTGGCAGGCGCGACGTCGGTTTTAACTGGGGCTACCGGCGCAGCAATGGCAAGCTGCGGTGCAGCATCTGGTCCAGTCGGTCGCGGCGCGAGCACGGCGACCGTTTTCTGGCCTTCGCTTGCGGCAAAGGCAGAGTCACCTTCGCCTTCGAAGCTTTTACCGCCGGCATCCGCGGGCTTTTCTTTGTAATCGCCCTTTGGCGCAGCGATCAGTGCGCCATTGCCGTTTGCACCGCGGGATTGGCTTTTCTGAAACCAATACGCGCCGCCGGCAATCGCCGCGAGCAGGGCAAGACCAAACACGACCATGAAAACAATCTTCAGCGGCGATCCACCGTCAGTGACCTCCTGACCATCAGCAGTTTCAAGCCAAGGCAGACGATTATTGTCGTCGAAATTCAGTTCATCGTCCCTGCTATCCACCATGCCCGTTCCTTCTTCACTACATGTTGTAAGCGGCTTCGACCCCCATCAACCGCAACCCGTTGCGCAAGACTTGCCCTATATTGTGCGCCATGAAAAGCCTTGCGCCCGTCAGTTCGGGATTTTGTGCCAATATGAAGCGCTTGTCAGCTTGGTCATTGCCCAAGTTCCAATAAGCGTGGAACGCAGCCGATAGATCATTGAGATAAAATGCAATTCTATGCGGTTCGCCTGACTTTGCCGAAGCCTCAACTATGCGGGGGAAGTTGGCGGCTTCGCGGATGAGGCCAATCTCTGCATCGCCCAGCAGCGCAACATGAGCGCCGTCGGGGCCAAGCCCTTCAAGCTCTGCCTTGCGGATGGTCGATGCAATCCGCGCATGGGCATATTGCACATAGAATACCGGATTGTCCTTCGACGCCTCGACCACCTTCGCGAAGTCAAAATCCATCTGCGCGTCGGACTTACGCGTCAGCATCGTGAAGCGGACAACGTCCTTGCCGACCTCATCAATCACTTCGGCCAGCGTCACAAAGCTACCCGACCTTTTGGACATTTTGGCAGGTTCGCCGCCCCGCAGCAGGCGGACCATTTGCACCAGCTTGATATCGAAATCGACCTTACCACCGGTCAACGCATTGACCGCCGCCTTGATCCGCTTGACCGTGCCCGCATGGTCAGCACCCCAGATGTCGATCATGGCATCGACGCCTTGGCTTTTCTGGAAATGATAAGCGAGGTCAGCGCCGAAATAGGTCCAGCTGCCGCTGGATTTCTTGATGGGCCGGTCCTGATCATCGCCAAACTGCGTTGACCGGAACAAGGGCAAAGTCACAGGCTCCCAGTCTTCAATGTCCTTACCCTTGGGCTTTTCCAGTTCGCCGTCATAGACAAGCCCGCGGGCGCGCAGTTCCTTTTCCGCGACGTCGGCCTTGCCCACCGCATGCAGTTCGGCTTCGGACGAAAACAGATCATGGTGGATGCCAAGCAAGGCCAAGTCTGCCTTGATCATCTCCATCATTTCGGCGACCGCCGCCTTGCGGTACAGGACTAGCCATGCGCTTTCGGGTGCGGCGACATATTTGTCCCCAAAGCGTTCGGCGAGGCTTTGGCCAACAGGGATAAGATAATCGCCGGGATACAGGCCTTCGGCGATTTCGATGCTTTCGCCCAAGGCCTCACGATAACGCAGATGCACTGACCGCGCGAGAACATCGACCTGTCCGCCAGCATCGTTGATATAATATTCGCGGATCACGCGGTAACCGGCAAATTCCAGCAATTTGGCCAGCGCGTCACCGACCACAGCGCCGCGGCAATGGCCCATATGCATGGGGCCAGTCGGATTAGCCGAAACATATTCTATGTTCACCGACTTGCCATCACCCAAATGCGATCGGCCATAATCGTCACCCGACGCCGCAATCGCGCGCAATTCATCGAGCCATGCCGATGCAGCAAGCCGCAGATTCAGAAATCCCGGCCCAGCGACTTCAACGCCCGTGACGCCAGCGACCTTGGCCAGTTCGGCTGACAACGCCTCAGCCAATGCGCGTGGGTTGGTTCCGGCGGGCTTGGCCAAGACCATGGCGGCATTGGTGGAGATGTCGCCATGCGTCACGTCGCGCGGCGACTCGACCGTTACATTGCTCCGGTCAATGTCCGCAGGCAGCGTTCCGAGCGCCACAAGTGCGTCCAACGCATGGTCGACATGCGCTGCATATTGTTCAAAAAGGGTCATGACTGTGCCTTGAAGTTAACGCGGATCAACGCGTGACATTGTAACGCAGCTGATCTTCGGTCAGCTGAAAGCCGAGGAGCATTTCATAGCTTGATCGGACGACCGCTGCGCGCACTTCTGGATCGGCCATTGGGTCGAGAGCGGCATCCGGATCACCGGGCTTACGCTTTTTGGTGATCTTTTGGATGATTTCGGCGGGCAAGCTTGCCGATGCCTTGTCAATGTAGCTCGCGGCTTGCGCCTGTGCAGACGCACGCTGCTGGCCATCGGCGAACTGGATCGTGACTTGACCAACACGCTTGGAGATAACGGCACTGCCGCCCTGCACGACAGTGTTGAAATAGGGTAGGGTTACTGTCCGGCCACCCTGTGTATTGCTGCGGCGCGCCTGCACGTCAAATGCCGCCTGCGCATAGATTTTCTGACCACTTTCGTTGCATGTGGTGCGCACGTTGGTCACCGTTGCTACCATATCAATGGCATCTGCGTCTTGGCTGCTCACTGGATTGAAAATCGTAATGTCACCGGTGCCATCGGGCACCGCCACCGTCGGGCAGCCCGAACGCGTAACGTTTACGCCGACACCAGCGCTGACATCCAAATCGCCTTCGCGAGAGCAGCCAGCCAAAGCAGCTGCAACGATACCGACGGTCAGGGCTTTGGCGGCAAATTTCATACAGGCTAATCCTTGGGGTTCTTAAGCTTGGGTCGCGGGTGCGAAACGTACGTTCGTCCTTATCCGCCCATCGCGGCCTGCGCAACAGGGGAAAGGTCTTGGCGGATGCAGCGTATTTATCTAAAGAACATTGCACATGACTGAACAATCCCTTCCCAAAAAATCGCTTCGGCTGCTTTTGGCCGCTCCACGTGGTTTTTGCGCGGGCGTCGACCGCGCCATCAAGATTGTCGAGCTTGCGCTCGAACAGCATGGCGCGCCTGTCTATGTCCGCCATGAAATTGTCCATAACCGCTATGTGGTCGACAGCCTGAAAGCCAAAGGCGCGATATTTGTCGAAGAACTCGACGAAGTGCCCGATGGCGGCCATGTCGTATTTTCTGCGCATGGCGTACCCAAATCGGTACCCGCCAATGCACAACAGCGCGGCCTTGCCTATTTTGACGCCACATGTCCGTTGGTTTCGAAAGTCCACAAGCAAGCCGAACGGCAAGTGGATGCCGGCCGTCATATCATCTTTGTGGGCCACGAAGGGCATCCCGAAGTCATCGGCACATTTGGCCAAGTACCACCCGGGGCGATGACATTAGTTGAAACTGCCGATGATGCGCGCTTGATTGAACCTGCCGATGCCAACAATCTTGCGTTTCTGACGCAAACGACTTTGTCGGTTGATGATACATCAGAAATCGTATCAGTCCTTCAACAGCGCTTCCCCAATATTGTAGGGCCAAAGGGTGAGGATATTTGTTACGCGACGTCCAACCGGCAGGAATCGGTGAAGGCGATTGCGCATGAATGCGACCTTGTCCTTGTCATCGGTGCGCCCAACAGCTCGAACTCGCAGCGTTTGGTTGAGGTTGCGGCCCGAGCCGGCACCAAGGCCTATCTGGTGCAGCGCGCGGAAGAGATTAGCCTGAACTGGTTTGACAATGTCCGCACGCTTGGCTTGACGGCAGGAGCCTCTGCCCCTGAAGTGTTGGTACGCGAGATTATTCACGCGCTCGCACTGCATTTTGACCTGGATGAACAACAGGTCACAACCGCCGAAGAGACTGTCACGTTCAAACTGCCACGCGAACTGGCTGGCGCGGCGAACTGATTTGGCGGTTTATACGCAGTTAGGGCCCGAACAGGTTAATGCATTGCTGGCGCATTATGATGTGGGCGAACTTGTTGCGCTTAAGGGCATTGCCGAGGGCGTCGAAAACAGCAATTTTTTCGTGCAGACCACCCAAGGCCGCTTCATCCTGACGCTTTATGAAAACCGCGTAAATCCCGATGATTTGCCGTTTTTCTATGCCTTGTTAAAGCATTTGCATGACGCGGGCTGCAAGGTTCCGCAATTCATGGCCGACCGCAAGGGCGCATGGCTTCAGACCCTGGCTGGCCGCCCTGCTTGCCTTATCGAATTTCTCGACGGCGTGTCGGTGACAGAGCCCTCGGCAGCGCAAGCATATTCGACCGGCGCGGCATTGGGGCAAATGCACAAGGCACTGGCCGACTTCACTCTGTCGCGGCCCAATAGCCTTGGCATTTCCGCTTGGCGGCCCTTGGCGATGCGCTGCAAGGTCGACGGGCTGGAGGCTATCTCTCAGGGGCTTTCGGCGCGGGTTTTTGCAGAATGCAATTATCTGGACGCGCATTGGCCAAATGATTTGCCCGTTGCGGCAATCCATGCGGATTTGTTTCCCGACAATGTGCTGATGTTGGGTGACCATGTCGGTGGCCTCATCGACTTTTACTTCGCGTGTACCGAAATCCGCGCATATGATTTGGCAGTGACCCACAGTGCGTGGTGCTTTTCTAATGATGGAGCGGTGTTTGACGCCGATGTGAGCGCAGGCTTGCTCAACGGCTATGCCGATATTGTGCCGTTGGACGCAGCGACGCGCGATGCCTTGCCCATATTATTGCGCGGGGCGTGCTTAAGATTCCTATTAACTCGTTGTTATGACTGGATTAATACGCCAGCCAACGCGCTTGTGACGCGCAAAGGCCCGCTGGCGTTTCTGCGCCGGCTGGATTTCTACAGCAACGCTGCAGCGATCGAAAATATGTTAAGGCATTCTACGTGAAGCAGCTTGAGATTTTCACGGATGGGGCCTGCAAGGGCAATCCCGGCCCTGGCGGTTGGGGCGCTGTCATCCGTTATGGCAAGCATGAAAAGGAAATTTCGGGCAGCGATCCCGATACGACGAACAACCGGATGGAACTCTCCGCCACGATACAGGCGCTTAAAATCCTGATCGAGCCATGCGAGGTCAAATTGCATACGGACAGCCGATATGTCATCGACGGGATCACCAAATGGATTCACGGTTGGCAGCGCAATGGATGGAAAAACGCTTCCAAGCAGCCCGTCAGCAATATCGATTTATGGCATGACCTGATTGAGGCCACGGCCCGTCATCAGGTCGAATGGATTTGGGTCAAAGGGCATAATGGCCATCCCGAAAATGAGCGCGCCGACCGGTTGGCAAGCGATGCCGCAGACGCAATAGCCAAGCCTTAAGATTTTAGTAAAAACGCGCCGGTGCGTACGCAGCCGCGTCCACCCCTTGCGGCGCGGCAATGTCTGCATCCAGCAACGATGCGGCAAGCTGCGCTGCGGCAGGTGCGGTTTGAATGCCAAAGCCGCCCTGTCCAGCAAACCAGAAAAACGCGTCATGTGCCCCATCACGGCCAATGACCGGCAGCCGGTCGGGCGCAAAGCTGCGCAGCCCCGCCCATTTGCGCTCCACGCGCTGTATATCCCAGTCGACAACGGTCTGCAGACGATCAATGGCCATGGCGACGTCGATCTCGTCCGGTGCCGCATCGCAGGCGGGGGTTGCGGTCTCGTCATGCGGGCTGAGCCACAGACGTCCGCCCGCGTCGGGTTTGAAATAGAAACTGCCATCCAGCCCAATGACCAAGGGCAATTCCGCCGGAACCTGAGGCGAAACAGCCAATTGCGAAATGGTGCGGCGATAGGGTTGAATGCCCAAGGGGCAGACCTGCGCAATCTGCGCCACTGCGTCGGCCCATGCGCCAGCAGCGTTGATGATGATATTGGCCGAATAGTTCAAGCTGCCGGCGCTAATCTGCCATGTGCCGCTGTGCCACTTTGCGGCATGAAGGCGGCTGTTGCAGTGCAGTTGCGTGCGGTGTCTTTTAGCTTGGCGCAAATAGGCCCCGTGGAGGGCGGCGACGTCAATGTCGCAACAAGCCGGTTCCCAAAGCCCGTGCGTCCAGTTTTCACGCAGCCCTGGCACGTGGGCGGCGACCGCGCGGCCATCGATATGTTCGATATGCACGCCGCTCGCCGCGAATTCGGCCAGCATATTATCGGCCAAAGGCATCTGCTCGGCGGTGCCGATATGCAGCGCTCCACGTCGGTGCATCAATGGGCCATCATGGAAATCGGCGGATGGCGTGGCCAGAAACGGGCCTGACGCGGTGGTCAGGGGTTGAACCCCCGGCCCGCCATAGCATTCGACCCAAAAGGCGGCCGATCGGCCGGTCGAATGATAGCCGGAATGCGCCTCTGCCTCAATCAGCAATACCTTATGGCGGGCAGACAATTGGGCGGCAAGGCTTGCGCCAGCTATGCCAGCACCGATAATGGCAAAGTCAAAGTCGCTCATGTTCGCGGCGCGTTTGCATCCAGAAAGCTGTTGATGCGCGTAATGCATTGGTCGCGCACGGGATCGGCTTCACGCAGCAATTCATGCGCAGCCTCTTTGCCGAAAATCAAGGTTTCGGCATACGGCAGGCGTTTGCTGTCAGCAATGACGCGCGGGGTACTGACGAGCTGGTCGCCCGTGGTCGCGAGCAATAGGATAGGTGTTTGCAACGCCTCCAGCAGGCCCGGCGCCTCAAGCATCCGGATGGATGCTATGGCGCGTTCTATCCAGTGCCAGCTTGGCGGGCCCAATTTGACGTTCGGGCGCAGTTTCCACCATGCAATTTCATCTTCATAGCGGTCATCGTCATGCGTCAGCATTTTGCCGCGCATGCTCATTGGAGACATGGGCTTCTCACTGACTTTCCATGCGGCAACTTCGCCCTTGCCCAAGGTGACCATGAGCTTTGCAAAGGCGTGGTTCCAGCTCAGCGGTAGGCCGCCAGTTTGAATGCTCAGCATGGGTGCGCTCATAACCACCGCATCGGGGTCAATGGCCTTTTCCACCAACGCCCGCATCGCCAAATGCCCACCCATGCTGTGCGCCATAACGACATGAGGGCCGGGATTTTCCAGTTTCCAGCCGCTCCAAAACATCTGCAGATCAGCAATCCACGTCGCAAAATCATCGATATGCCCAACCTCGCGGTCATCCAATAAGCGCCCGGACTCACCCTGCCAGCGCCAATCAATCGCGGTAACGCACCAACCGGCATCGGCATAATAGGCCAAAGTTTCCAGATATTTTTCATAATGGTCACCGCGACCCGGCAGGAACAATAAGGATCCACGCGGCGGGTTAACCCCTTGCCAATCAATACGGCGGATTGCCCAGTTATCGGCGGCATACCAACGGCTTTCCAATGCTTCAGCGGGAATAATACGTCGGTTCATCGGGGTATTTG
>CALGEE010000129.1 GCA_937881525.1 uncultured Sphingomonadales bacterium
CGGGATCTGGAATTTACGCCCGATCCCCTTGCGTGCGATCTCGTGCTCGCCTTTGCCTGTGATGTCGTCGCCATTCAGATAGACCTTGCCCGCATCCGGTTTCTGGCGGCCACTGATCAGGTCGATCGTCGTGGTTTTGCCAGCCCCGTTGGGGCCCACCAGACATTGCAACGTGTGCTCGAACACGTTCAGGCTGAAGCCGTTGATGACCTTGTTGCCACCAAAGCTCTTTTCAATGCCCTCGATTTTAAGAAAGCCACCAATCATTTCGCCACCTCTTTCGCATTGTCAAAGGCGAGTCCCGACGGGGCCTTCTCCTCTTGGGGTTTGCTGAAGCGACCGAGAATCATCTCGACAAGGCCAGCAAAGCCGCCGGGCAGGAAACGCACCACCAATATGAAGGAGAACCCGAGGATCAGGATCCATGTGCTAAGGAACTGATCGCCCACATAGCTTTGCGCGCCCTGCACCGTGAAGGCCCCGAACATCGCCCAGATCAACGAGTTGCGTCCGCCCAAGGCGGCCCAGATTACGATCGAGATAGAGAAGCCGACTTCGAACTGTGCCGGGGAAACATATTGCGTGAGCACGGCAAAGCAGCAGCCCGCGATGGCCGCGATCAGGCCCGAAAGCGTGTAGACCAGTGTTTCGTAAACAGCGACGTTGTAGCCCAGAAAGCGCACCCGCTCCGGGTCGTCCTTCAGGGCACGTACAACAAGCCCAAAGCGGCTTTGGTTGATCAGTTTCGCACCGACCGTGCATGCCACCAGCATCGCAAAGACGAACCAGTAGGCACCGCTGGAATAGGGGTCAATCTCTAGCTCACCAAGGTTGAGGGAGCCGGGAGGCGAGATGCCGTTTACACCGTTGGTGTATGGCTGAAGGTCGACAAAAATGGTCGCGAAGGCGCTGAGCGTGGCGAGCGTCATGATTGCGAAAAACGGGCCCGACACGCGGGCTGTGAACATGATGCCGCCAAAAATCAGATAAAAGGATGTCGGGACAACCAGGGCCAGAATGATGCCAGTCGTGGTGTCTTTAAACGGTTGCCAGATCCACGGCAGTGCATCGAGGCCGTTGTTCAGCATGAACGGCGGGATCGTGCCTTCGGCCTGGGTTTGCATCTGCATGGTCATGGCCATGCAATAGGCCCCCAGTCCAAAGGCAATGCCCTGACCCATGTTCAGGATGCCGCCGCTCCCCCAGCACAGGCTGATCGACACCGCCAGCATGCCATAGACGCCGTAGACCGCAAGTTGGTTCAGCAAAAACGCGTCGTCCGAGATCAGAGGCACCGCACCTATGACTGCGAAGGCAGCAGCATAGAAAACCCATTGCAGCGTCTTGTTGTGGTATAGGTTCTGGTTCATTTTTCTATGTGCCTGTCAAAGAGACGTGGTTTTACTTAGCGACGCTTGCCGCTGGCCGAGATCAGACCTTGGGGCCGGAACCTGAGGAAGATGACGATCACCACAAAGATCAGGAACTGCGCGAAGGTGCTGTTGGTGATCAGGGCGAAGATCGATTGCAACTCGCCGATGGCGAAGCTGGCGATCGCGCTTCCCATCAAGGCGCCACCACCTGTGACAACTGTCAGGAACGCCTCGACCACATATCCGGCCCCCATGGTCGGCAACACGATGTTCAACGCTCCGAACAAGGCGCCAGCTACACCGGCAAGCCCGGCCCCAAGCGCGAAGGTGAAGGAATAGACCTGGCCGGCATTGATGCCGAAGGAGGCTGCCATTTCCCTGTTTTGGGTGACGGCGCGGATTTTGATGCCGAAGTCTGTCTTGTAAAAGATGTACCATACAGCCGCGGCAAGTCCGAGCGCCATCAGGATGATAAAGATACGAAAGGCCCCAAGGCTCAACGCCCCTGCTTCGACATTTGTGGACAGAAAGCTGGGGATTTCCACGTATTTGGGGTCGCTGCCAAATGTCAGGCGCGTCCCCTGGATCAGCACGAGCGACACGCCCCATGTCGCAAGCAGCGTGTCGAGCGGGCGGTCGTACAAATACCGTATCAACGATTTTTCGATTGCAAACCCAATCGCGCCAACGACCACGAAGGCTGCGGGAATACAAAGGAAGTAAGGGATGCCAACAAAGGTTTGCAGGGCATACACCGTGTAGGCGCCCAGCATGATGAACTCACCATGCGCCATGTTGATCACGCCGGCGGTGCCGTAAATGATGGTCAGGCCAAGGGCCGCCACGAAAAAGATACTGGCGATGCTCAGGCCAAGAATAAGCGAATTGGCAAACGCGATAGACGAGAAATCCATCTCGTAACCCCCAAGGTGTCAAAACTGCTAAGATGGTGGTGTTGTGGCGGGTCGACCCCGCCACAACGGCGTGGTTTAGATAACGTCGACGCGCACCGATCCGTCCGGCGCGACAAGGCCGTTGGACATGCACTTGCCCGCATCCGCGTAGATCGAGAACGGATCAGGTGCGACGTGCTCGTCCGCCTGCTTGACGATCTCAAAGCTGCCATCGGCCTTACAGCGGCCGATTTTGGGAACGAGCCAGGTGTTGAAGTTGTCTCCGTCGACCCATGTTTCGCCCTCGGGCGAGATATCCGCGCTGAGTTTTACACCCGCGCATGCTTCACGCACACGGGCCGATGTGACTTCTTCAACCCCGTGGTCTGCAATGGCTTTTTCCATCGCCGCCTTGAACACATAGGCCGAGTTATAGGTTTCGGCCATGTTGTAATGGGTGGCGCCGTTCTTGCCATAGGGGCTGGACAGGAAGCCTTCGACGAACTTTTCGTTCGTTGGGTTTTCCAAGGCCTGAAAGTAAGGCGCGGACAGGAAGTGGCCTGCGCCATATTCGGCACCCATCGCCTTGGTTTCGATCTCACCTGTGGTGAGTGATGCAATGGGCATGTCCTCTACCGAGAACCCGGCCTGTTTGAACTGGCGGTGGAAGGCGATGGCCGACGCACCCACAACCGTCGAAAAGATGAAATCAGGCTGCGCTTCGCGGATCTTGTTGAGGACGGGGCCAAACTCGGAATCTCCAAGCGGGATGTATTCCTCGCCCAACAGCTCGCCCCCGGCATTTTCCAGCCAGATCTTGGCGTTCTTGTTGGATTCCTTGGGCCACACATAGTTTGAGCCGACAAAGTAGACCTTCTTGCCAAAGTTCTCAACCATATAGGGGATGAGGTCTTTGGAATGCTGGTTGGCCAGCGGACCCGTGCACACAGTGTTCTGCGTGCATTCGGCGCCTTCATAGCATGTCGGGTAGAACAGCAGATTGTCGCGCTGCATCACAATGGGAAGGATCGCTTTGCGGCTGGCGGACGTATAGCAGCCAAAGATCGAAATCACCTTGTCGCGCAGGATCAGTTCGCGGGCCTTTTCAGAATAGACGCTAAAGTCCGACTTGGCGTCGATAATGACAGGCTCGATCGGCGAGCCTGCAATGCCGCCTGCTGCGTTAATCTCGTCGATGGCATATTGCATGACCAGCGTTGAGTCCTCCTCAGGTACGGCCAAGCCGCCCGTCAACGAGAACAGAACACCGACTTTGATCGGCTCACCTTTGGTCAGTGTTGCACCCCATGCCGCGCGGGATTGCGGGATCCAGATGCTTGGCGCTGCAAGCGCGCCAGCCACTGCCGAGTTCTTCAAAAAGTTCCGTCTGCTGAGTTTCATTGATCTTCCTTTCGTTGGACGTTTCGGTGATCTGCCGGGTTCGGATTCCGACGCGTTTCTTCATCATCATTAGTCTGTGGTGTAATTCGCCGTCAAGAATAAAGAATAAAATATTCCTGAAGAGAATAATTTGGGTGCATGAATCGGGGCCCCGAGGGACAGACTGAATTCGCGAAAAACTGGTTAAAAAATTAGCGATTAGTTAACTATATTGGGCTGAGTTTGATGGCGTGATACCGGGCCTCCTTGGGTTGGATGGGCTGATTCTCTGTTTGGCAGGTCGTGATGCCGTGCGGACCAGCCTGAGGGTGTACGAAACGCTGTCGCGATACGTGTGGTTGCGATGAAAAGGTGCTGTTCCGGGTCATCGCGTCATCCGAAGGTAAAAGGCCGAAAGCTTGGCCGGCAGGGTTGCGATGTCGGTGATCTGCACGCAGGTTTTGCGCCCGAAAATCTCGGTATGGCGTTGGCCTGCGTCGTTGCCCAGAGCGACGCAGATGGCGTCGATCCCTTGAGCGCGCATCCTCTGAACCGCGCGGCGCGCGTCTTCGACCAGATAGTCGGCATCGGGCATGTCGATGTCCGAAGGTGCGCCGTCCGTGACCAGCAGGACAATTTTGCGATAACGTGGCAGCCCATCCAAATCACGACAGGCATAACGCAGGGCAGCGCCAATACGCGTGGAAAAGCCAGGGTGCAGCCCGGACAGGACCGACGCGGTTGTTTTGTCCAGTGGGGTGTCAAACGTCTTGACCGGGACCACGCGCATATCGTGGCGACCCGCCGAGCTGAAGGCCGTGATGGCAAGATCATCACCCAGTTGCGCCATGGTGCTGGCAAGGATCGCCGCGGCGTCGCGCTCCATGTCCAGAATAGTAAGGTTCGGCCCGGCCGGATCGGCTGTCGACTGCGATATGTCGAGCAACAGATGCACGGCGATTGACCGTGGCGGGGGGGTGATGCTCTCGTAGACGTTCGGGTCCGGTTGACGGTTCGATCTGAGCGCGATTGCAGTGTCGATCGCCGCATCCAGATCCAGTGTTTCGCCTTCAAGCTGTTGCTTGAGTTTGCGCCGCTTGCCGGTTTCGCTTGTCGCAACTGCCTTTTGAATGCGCGACAGGGCGGCGCCGTGCCGGTCTTGCAACTGATCCCAAAACCCCGGATCGCCGGGCACAGGATCATAGGCGTTTACGCTGACCCAGTCATCGCGTTCGATCCCGCCGTGATAGTCGTATTCCGGCAGGCTCGCCATCTTGCGCCCGGCCTCCGGGTCCGCCGCCATTGTCTTGACGGGCTCCAGCACATCTGGCGTTTCGGGCTTTGCCTGCTCTTGTTTGCGATCTTGCCGTTGGTCGTGCGTTTCGGTCCGGCGCAGGTCGGCCAGAGGGGCTTCAAGCTCTTGTGAAGGCGGTGGCGTTTCGGGGTCTGCTGGCAGGTCCCAAAGACCCAAATTGTCGTCGCGATAGGCGGGCTGAACAACATATCCGACAGCATCGAACTGTACACGCGTTTGCCCCAGATCGTTGCCAAGAATATTGCCGATCTGGCGCGAGATGGCCGGATCATGCAAACGCCCCGCAGCGGCTTGGAACATCTTCACACCCTTTTTGACCCATCCGTGGGTTGGGTGAAATTCCGGATCGATCAAGGCGCGCGCGAGGCCGGAAAACAGGTTTTGGGCGGTGGGCACCCCGTCGTGTTGCGCCGTGTGAAAGGGGCACCACAAACGATGAAGACCCGGCATGTCGCGCATGGTCAGTGTTTCCACTCGCGCATCTTCGATCAGAGATACGACGGCGACTTGCAAGGGCTTGAGTTGGCCCAGTTTGAATTGTGCTCCGCCATAGGTTTTATGCGCGCCGACATGTGCGATGGAGGCGCGGTAAAGCTGTTGTTCCTGCCCGCGAAACCCTGAAAAGGCCGACGGCATCTGGATCAAGCCGCCCGAAAAAGTCGTCCGCCGTACGGAGCCGCCGTTTGGCCCCCTGGACCCTGCTTCGCGCAGCAGCGGGGTCTGCTGCCAGAGCGCGGTGTAAAACGACTTTAAACCGCTCTCGAGGCTTGGGAAATTCGCCTCGCCAGCAAAGCGTTCAAGAAGCCGCAGCGCCTCGGGTGTTTCAAGTTGGAAATAAGCGATGGCCTGTTCGCCATCCTGCCCGGCGACGCGCATCCCCGTTTGGACCCATGCCCCAAGCGGGTCGAGCCCCAGCCGGTCAAACAGCATCTCACTGCGCGACAACAACGGTAGGACCGCCTTTGGGTGTTTTCGCAGAACAGCCGCGATCATCTCGCGCCACTGACCGAACTGTTGCGGGTCCTTGAGTTTGACAGCCATGACCGGGCAAAGATCGAGGAACGCTCCGGCCGTGCGCGGCCTTGCCTTGATGGCGATGCGCGAGGCATCCGTGGCCAGTGCGATGGCCTGATCGGGTCCAACCTGCGTGGCGACACGCGGCGCGGCCGAGGCGAAAGCGCGCAAGACGGCGGCCCCGTATCCAGCGCCCTCTAGACGGTCATAGGCGCGCAGATACCCCTCTCGATGCGCACCTTCAAAGGCTTTGCGCAATGTGGGCGACAGGCCCTCTGATCTGATCCAGTCAGATACAAGCATCGACAGCCGCCGTGAGGGTTGAGCGCATTTCAGGGTCGTCGGTGATGGGAATGATCAGTGCGAATTCGCACGCCGCAGCAATCGGCAGACCCGCAGACATCAACCGGCCCGCGTGGATCAGCATCCGGGTGGAGGCGCCCTCATCCAGACCCTTGCCCCGCAGATTGCGGCTTTTGCCTGCGATCTTGGTCAGTCGCTCTGCGTCCTGCGGGTTCAGTCCGGCTTCGGAGGCGACGATATCGGCCTCGATCTGGGCAATGGGATAGTCGAAATCCAACGCGCAAAATCTTTGCTTGGTGGATTCCTTGAGGTCTTTCAGCACACTTTGGTAGCCGGGGTTGTAAGAGATCACCAACTGGAAGTCCGGATGCGCCTTGACCAGTTCACCCTTCTTTTCCAGCGGCAGAATACGGCGGTCATCGGTCAGCGCATGAATGATGACGGTGGTGTCTTGGCGCGCCTCAACGATCTCGTCCAGATAACAGATCCCGCCCTCGCGCACCGCTTTGGTCAGTGGGCCATCCTGCCAATAGGTGCCGTCCGGCCCCAAAAGGTAGCGCCCGACGAAATCAGAGGCGGTCATGTCCTCGTGGCAGGCGATGGTGACCAGTGGCTTGCCCAGTTTCCATGCCATATGCTCGACAAACCGCGTCTTGCCGCACCCCGTAGGTCCCTTCAGCATGACCGGCAAGCGCGCCTCATAGGCCGCCGTGTAGAGCGCAACTTCGTTGGCACTTGGGTAATACTTGGGTTCTTCGCTGAGGCGGTAGCTATCGAGTGACATGCGTTTTCCATCAATACGTTGACCGGCGGACTGCCCGCCGGTCAGACTGTCGGTTACCGATGCGGTTCAGTGGTCTTTTCGTTTGGCAGACCGTCGATCGGGCACTCTTCGGTGCCGACGGTGCTGCGGGTCATCGCCTCGACCATTTCGCGGGTGCCTTCTGGGTCTTCGACCCATTTACGGTAGAAGTCATAGGGCATCTCGGCGGTGCCTTTGTCGCCATCGCCCGAGTTCATCATGCCGGTGTAGCCACGGTGGACGAGCTTGAAGAGGTGGTTGTTGGATTGCATGGTCCGGCGCGCTTCGCGGATGGCCGAAACGGACAGTGGCGCGTATTGAATGCCCATTTCCTCGGTTCCGCATTCGCCAAGCGTACGCCCGTCAAAGCCGCAGAGCGTGGAGTGCCCAAAGAAGGTATAGACCCCGTCAAAGCCGGTGGCATTGGCCACGGCGACATAGGTATTGTTGGCCCATGCCATCGCCTTGGCCATGGTGATCTGCTGTTCCTTGGCGGGGTACATGTAACCCTGACAGCGGATGATCAGTTCGGCCCCCTTCATTGCGCAGTCGCGCCAGATTTCGGGGTAGTTGCCGTCATCGCAGATGATCAGCGAAATCTTCATGCCCTTGGGGCCGTCGCTGACATAGGTGCAGTTGCCGGGATACCAGCCTTCAATTGGCACCCAAGGCATGATCTTGCGGTATTTCTGAACGATTTCGCCCTTGTTGTTCATCAAGATCAACGTGTTGTAGGGCGCTTTGTTCGGGTGGTCCTCGTGGCGCTCGCCGGTCAGGGAAAACACGCCCCAGACGTCAGCCGCAATGCAGGCTTCGGCAAAGATGGCCGTTTCTTCGCCGGGGATGGACGCGGCGGTCTCGTACATCTCTGTTTCGTCATACATGATGCCTTGGGTGGAGTATTCGGGGAAAATCACCAGATCCATGCCGGGCAGGCCCCGCTTCATGCCCTTGAGCATTTTCGCGATGTTGTGACAGTTTTCGATCACCTCAGCCTTGGTGTGCAGGCTGGGCATTTTGTAGTTCACCACGGCCACGCCGACAGAGTCGTGGCTGCTTCCAATATCACCGTGATGCATTGTGTATTCTCCTTTTGAGGTCAGGATTCGAATTTGCGTGGAGGTTGGTCATTTGCGGCGCTCGGCAGGCGGCGTGCCGTCCAGCGTCGTGGCGGCGGCGCGCCACATGGAGGTCATTGCCTTGGTCAGGGCCGCCCCGTCCGAGGCCAGAAACCGGATCAACGCGATGCCCCGGTCCTTGAAAACGGACAGGCCCGGATAGATGCCGGGCAGGGCCTCTGCGGCCTGCAGCATCTTGGGGCCAGTGTGGGGATCACCGACAACAATCATCATGCCGGAACAGGCAAAACCGCCAGTGCGGGCTGGCCAGTCGCTGCCCGCCAGTTCAAAGCGGTCCAGCAACAAAGGCCCTTTGGGTCCCAGAATTTCAACTTCATTCTCAAGCCAGGCGAACGGGCGCGCGCATCCTTCGGGGTCATGGCTTAACTGCGCATCTGCAAGGATTACGCGTGCGTCCTTGCCGATCCTTGCGGTAACGCGATTGCACAGTTTGGCGCCGGTCATCAGGATCGCGGGGTCGGGCAGATAGTCCAGCCGCGCACCGTCCTTGACGGTCAGGGACACTGTTTGCGTGACGCCTTCGCGTCCGCGCGCATCATGCACGATGGTCGAGGCCTGTGTGGTGACATGCGCCTGCGCCTGCGCCTCGGCGGTGATGTCCAGCGACAGGTCATCGCCGGAATAGACGCCACCCGAAGACGATTGCAGATACAGCGTCGCCATGCCCTTTGGATCACCGGGGTGATGGAAGGGCCGTGTGATGTGGAACGGATGTGGCGTGTACTGACGCGCAAGGTGCGTGCGCCCGGCGACAGTGCGAAACTGAAGCTCTGCTCGCACAGGTCGCGTGCCCAGTTTTATGTTGTCCAGCGCATTCACGCTGGCACCTCGTGAAACAGCAGATCGCGTGCAAGCATGTCGACGATATCGCTGACACCGATGACGCGGGCGCCTTTGCAGCAGCAGCCAATGACCGGAGTTTCGCCGCGTATCTGGGCTGCCTCTGTCAGGATTCCGTCCGCATCCACAAAGACATGCGGCGCAAGATCCAGCTTGTTGATGACCAAAAGATCGCTTTGCAAAATGCCCGGGCCGCGTTTGCGCGGGATGTCGTCGCCCTGGCCGACGTCGATGACGAACATCCACCAATCCACCAGATCAAGCGAGAAAGTGGAGGCCAGATTGTCACCACCGGATTCAATGAGGATCAGGTCAAGGTCGGGAAAGCGCGCCTCAAGATCATCGGCGGCGGCGATGTTCAGCGTCGGATCTTCGCGGATGACGGTATGGGGGCAGGCCCCGGCCTCGACGGCCGAAACGCGTTCGGGATCAATGAGACCCCCGGCCTGAAGGCGGCGTGCGTCTTCCTTGGTCACCAGATCATTGGTGACCACGGCCACTTCGATGTTACGCTCTTTGAACACCGGCATCATCGCTTCGATCAGCGCCGTTTTGCCAGACCCAACGGGTCCGCCAATCCCGATGCGGGCAGGGCCCGGGGTGCTGCGTTTGGCGAGGGGGATAAACTGGTTCATCGCAGCATGTACCTTTGTGTCAAAGGCAGTTTGTCCGCCGGCTCGCAGGTGGCCAGTTCGCCGTCTACAAAGACCTCGAATGTGGCTGCATCCACGGTGATGTCGGGACAGGCGTCGTTGAGTAACATGTCTGATTTGCGCAAGCTTCGGGTGCCTTGGGCGGGCAACAGTTGCTTGGTCAGGCCAAGCCGTTCCGACACCCCACCGTCGATGGCACGCGGGTTCACGAAACATGCGCCACAGGCTTGCGCGGCCTTACCAAACGACCCCCATTGCGGGCGCATGATCAGCGGCTCGCAGGTCATCAGCGACGCGGCACTGTCGCCCATGGCACCCCAGGCAATGAAACCGCCCTTGACCACCAGTTCTGGTTTGATTCCGAAATAGCCGGGCTTCCACAGAACGATGTCTGCCATTTTGCCGGGTTCAAGCGAGCCAATGTGGTCCGCAATCCCAAAGGACTTCGCCGCATTGATCGTGTATTTCGCGATATAGCGTTTGATCCGAGCATTGTCGCCTTTGGCCACGGTTTCTTCGGGCAGACGCCCGCGCTGGACGCGCATCTTTGAGGCCAGTTGCCATGTGCGCGTGATCACCTCGTGGATGCGCCCCATGCCTTGGCTGTCAGATCCCAGCATCGAGATCGCACCGATGTCGTGCAGCACGTCTTCAGCAGCGATGGTCTGGGCGCGAATGCGGCTTTCGGCAAAGGCCACGTCTTCGGGGATCGACGGGTTGAGGTGGTGGCACACCATCGTCATGTCGAGATGTTCGTCGAAGGTGTTGATGGTGAACGGATTGGTCGGGTTGGTGGACGAGGGCAGGCAGTTTGACAGGCCCGCCACTGTTATGATGTCAGGCGCGTGACCGCCGCCCGCACCTTCGGTGTGGTACATATGGATCGTTCGACCCGCGATGGCCGCAAGCGTGTCTTCGACAAAGCCGCTTTCGTTCAGGGTGTCGGTGTGAATCTGGACCTGAAAATCCAGCTCATCCGCGACCGTCAAACAGGCATCAATGGCGGCAGGCATAGAGCCCCAATCCTCGTGGATCTTGAGCCCCAGGCAACCATTCTCGATCTGTTCGACCATCGCTTCGGGTTGATGCGCGTTGCCGCGCCCCAGAAAGCCGAAATTCATGGGCCAGTGTTCGGCGGCCTGCAGCATCTTGCCGGTGTTGAACACGCCGCCGCAATCAATCCCAACGGTGATCGGTCCGAGGGAGCCGCCTAGCATGGTCGTGATCCCCGACGAGATCGCGTGCTCTACAAGTTGTGCACTGTCGAAATGGACATGCACGTCGATGGCGCCTGCAGTGGCGATCATCCCTTCAGCATCGCGCACAGTCGTGCCAGCCCCGACAATCAGGCGGGGGTCCACACCATCCATCGTGGCTGGGTTGCCTGCCTTGCCGATGGCCACGATCTTGCCGTCCTTGATGCCGATGTCGCCTTTGACGATCCCGGCGACGGCGTCGATCACAACCACGTTGCAGATCAGCATATCAAGCGATCCACCC
>CALGEE010000130.1 GCA_937881525.1 uncultured Sphingomonadales bacterium
TCAGTGCAGGTCCGGTGTAATGCGTATCGACGCCCTGCAATATGCGAATTGGTCAGAAGAGATTTTCCAACAGCTGCGCGAAGGTGGCGTGGACGCGATCCATGTGACGATCGCCTACCATGAGAGTTTTCGCGAAACGGTTCTGAATTTCGAACGGTGGAACCGTTGGTTCGAGCAATATAATCATCTGATCATAAAGGGCGTTTGGGCGAGCGACATTGATAGAGCACGCGAAACAGGCAGGACGGCGGTATTCTTTGGGTTTCAAAACCCGTCTCCGATCGAAGACGATATTGGCTTGGTTGAAATACTGCATACACTTGGTGCGCGTTTCATGCAGCTGACCTATAACAACCAGTCATTGCTCGCGACTGGATGCTACGAGGCGGTAGATTCTGGCATCACCCGGATGGGGCGTCAGGTGATCAAAGAAATGAACCGCGTTGGCCTTGTTATCGACATGAGCCATTCAGGGGATCGCTCGACCATTGAAGCCGCGGAAATATCAGAGCGGCCCATTGCGATTACCCATGCGAATCCGCATGAATGGTTCCCCGCTCTTAGGAATAAAAAGGACAATGTCATCCGTGTCGTTACTGAAAACGGTGGAATGATAGGGTTTTCGCTTTATCCTCACCATCTAAAGGATAAGTCTCGCTGTACGATAGAGGAGTTCTGCGGGATGGTGGCGCGTACTGCGGACCGCTTTGGGGTCAAGAACATTGGAATTGGCTCTGACTTGTGTCAGAATCAGCCCGACAGTGTGGTAGAGTGGATGCGCGTTGGTCGCTGGACCAAAGAGACTGACTATGGAGAAGGCTCAGCTATGGCTGCTGGATTTCCTCCGATGCCGCATTGGTTTCAAGACAACCGCGACTTCGGCAACCTCGAGCAAGGGCTGAGCGACGTTGGAATGAATTCCGAAGAGATCGCAGCGGTTATGGGAAAAAACTGGTATCGCTTCTTTGCCGAGAATTTCGTTCCTCAAGGCACCCTGAAATGATTGCGCGCCGGTCTCCTGATGTGGTGATGACACTTGCCCGTCTGGGATCTCTGCATCAATCTCGGCTGAGCTTTATGCGTCAATTGACGCGGCGGATGGCACGTGAGGCATGGACGTTCCGGAAACATGTCTTTGACATTAACGATCACGGAGTTGGCCATGCGGTCTATATCGCACAAGGCCCAGAACGGGCCTACTCCTTGGTGGCATTTGCCCATGATTTGGCGCCCGAACTCCGGTCTGACCGGGTGATTGCGACAGCTTGGGATGCGACATTTACGTTATTCGACGGCGTTCCGACCGCTGATGATATTGTTCGCCTGGCGCATAATATCCCAGTCCAAGAATCTGGCCGTGTGAGTGAGCGCGAATTGACAGTAAGCCGTGCCAATCGATCTGTAAGATTGTGGGAGCACTTTGTTGATGCCTTGGCTGCGGGGCAACAACCTGATGCAGATCAGCTGGACGCTGTCGGGTATTTGATGCGCACCACAGCCGTTTACGGCTCTGGTAAGTTGGGCGCTGCCGATCGCGAAGTGATCGCAGATCGGCCTGAAATGCAGGCGCCATTTCAGGCTGAAATGCTGACTGTGTATTTGATCCGTTGGTTCGTGCGGGATCTGATTGAGCATATGGCCCGTGCAAAAGGCGGCGCGAACGCCGTGCAGCTCGATCCTCGTCTATCGCGGCGGCTTGGGATAGGGAATTCAACCGGGTTGGGCATGGCGCCATTTATCGTCAATCACCCAGTGCTGTTCAATAACTGGATCATGGCGCGAGAAGAGGCCATTGCCCGTGTGCGCGGTATTGATCAGGCCTCTGAGGATGAGATCTTATGCTTTCGCGATTTGTTCGGTCGTGCCGAAAAATCTGTCACGTCTTGGCGCACAGAGCATCCCGTTCAAATCGAAAAATTGAACAATCTAAAAGCAGATATCCAGCGCCTTAAATTGCATATGAAATCTATTAACTGGAACGGCCAGCGCCCTTGGGATGCGCTTTTAAGTTGGTCTCAGGGGCATCTGACTTTGGAAGGTCAAGAATGGTTGGCCTCGCTCATGTTGGAACCTTATGGAGATATTGTTGACGGTTTATGCTGTTGCATGGCCGACAGTTCTTCACAGGCCACGATCATAGATGGTGCTATGCCTATCAAGGATGTGCGTGCATTCATCGAACAAAGCTTTGGATGGGCTTTGGCAGTGGATTGGTCTGATCCAGCGCAGACGGCACTCGCGTGGTATGTATCGGAAGAAAAGCTAGAACCGCGTTTGGGAAATCGGTTTGAAGAGCCCATTGCACCTTACGAACAACCGCTCGCTCCTGCGCGGGATGCTGCTGAAGCGTATCTCAAAACCGTACAGTTTTCAAATGATGCAACGACAGCTGCATTTTTGGAAAAACACCCTGAATGTCGACACACTGTTCGACGTGCGCAGCTGGCCCGTTTCGCACCCTATGCAGAAATTCGGTCCAACACGATTGCATCAGATGTTTTGCCAATTGATATGTTGCGGGCAAAGCTTTCATTTTTT
>CALGEE010000131.1 GCA_937881525.1 uncultured Sphingomonadales bacterium
TCCTCGACGAGGAAGGCTCAAACTACGGGAGCTGACCATGCCTAACTACGTCCCTACAAATGCCGCCTCTTCGGGCGTCAAACTTGACAAGAAGACACTAAAGGCGATTGCCGCCCGCACGGACCGACCTGGCCTGATTTGGCTCGGCCAATGGGTCATCTGTCTGGCTTTGACCGGTGCGCTTGTCATGATGTCGCTCGGCACTTTTTGGGTGTGGCCTGCCATGCTGCTGCATGGCGTTTGTCTTACGGTACCAGCCTATGCGGCGAGTCACGAGACCGCCCATGGCACAGCGTTCCGGACGCGTTGGCTAAATGAAGCCGTGCTTTGGGTGACTTCGCTGCTTTACATGGAGGAGCCACTGCACCGGCGTTTCACACACACCAATCACCACACGCATACGTGGCACATCGGCAAGGATAGTCAAATGCCGTTTGACACCCCTATGGGCTTTGGCGCCTGGGTGGCAGAGGCTACAGGCTTTGCATTGCTACGCTTTCATTTGTCCGTATTCGGGCTTTTGGCGTTGGGGCGATATACCGACACCCTGCGCCTGGTCGCGCCGGAGCAGGAATTACCCAAGATGACCCGCAACGCGCGGATCATGATCGCAATTTATGCAGCGGTGTTGCTGGCGCCAATCTTTGGAGTCTGGTGGCCCTTCTGGTTATATGTTCTGCCGCGTATCCTGGGCGCACCCGTCATGCTGCTCTTCACACTGATCCAGCATGTCGAACTGCAGGAAAACTCGCCATCAATCCTGGAAAGCACGCGGTCCTTCCGGACAAGCTGGCTTGGACGGTTTCTGTACATGAACATGAACAACCACGTTGAACATCACCTCTATCCACAGGTGCCGTTTCACGCCCTGCCGCGGTTAGCCGAGGCAGTACAGGATCAACTACCAGAGCCGGACCCTGGCTTCTTCCGAACCAATTTCGAGGTGCTGCTGGTGGTGTTTCGCCGGTCATTGGGGCGGCCCACCAAGGCGCCAACCATCCGGCAAGCGCCCCATATGATCACAGAAGGCGGCCCGGTGGTCCGCGTGGCCCAAAGGACCATGTAAAATGAAACGCATCTATGATTTCGGCCGCAACCCCGCACAGCGGAACTATACTGTGACAGACCTGAAGGCCCTTAAAGGGTCGGACCGCAAACTTTCGATGTCGAACCCCGCAGATCGCGACCAGATCACAGCGTGCGTCGATGCTGGGATCGATCTGTTCGTAGTTGGCACGGATCAGATGGAAGACGTGCGCGAGCTTGCCCCGACACACTTCGCCGGAGCGGGTTCCACTTGGGCGCAGTTTGGCTCTGATGACGAGATTGTGGCTCATGCCTTTGAGGCTATGCGTCGCGGTGCGGACATGTATTACACGCTGCGCTCGTTCGATGTGATGGAATGCATGGCGCGCGAAGGGATTCCCGTGCAAAGCCACATCGGCCTAATACCGACATTCAGCCATCATTACGGCGGTCTGCGCGCCTTTGGGCGGACCTCTGAGGAGGCGATGCAGGTCTGGGAGAGGTTGAAGCGCATGGAAGATGTAGGCGTCTTTGCCGTCGAAGTGGAATGCCTGGCGGAAGAGGTGCTCCTTGCCATTAACGACAAGACGTCCGTGGTGACGTTCTCTCTTGGCTCCGGCATGGGCGGTGACGCGATCTTTTCTTTTGTGGCCGATGTCTGCGGCGAGGCAAGCGAAGAAGAAAAACCCCCGAAGCATGCCCATGCCTTTGGCGATGTAGGCCGTCTGCACAAACAGATTCACGAAGAACGTGTGGCAGCCCTTGGCGAGTTTCACCGCGAGGTAGTTGATGGGAACTTTCCCTATGCACCCACCAATATCGGGATGAAACCAGATGAGAAGGACAAGTTCCTCGACGCCCTCGAGGGCTGGACGCCGACCCACCAATGATCCCCAGTCAGAACACCCAGGAGCCAAAAAATGAGCCAATGGATAGACGCCTGCGCGCCCGAAGACATTGACGAAGAAGACCTCATCGCATGGGACCACAATGGCCAAAAGATCGCGATTTACAACACAGAAAAAGGATTCTTTGCTACCGATCTGATGTGCACCCATGAGGAACAGAGCCTAGAGGATGGGCTGGTTATCGACTGCGTGATCGAATGCCCCCTTCATGGCGGTCGGTTCGACATATGTAGCGGCAAAGCTTTGTCCTCGCCCGTAACTGTCGACCTCAAGACCTATCCGGTCGAACTGCGCGACGGCCGCATCTGGGTTCAGGTCTAGCCCCACATGGCATCAAACCAGTAAAGGATGCTGTCAGACGAATGAGAACTCGCATCGAATTAATGGCGCAGCCTGAACCTATGCGCTCAATAATTGACGTCACTCGGTGAGATCAGCGGCTCGGTTCAGCTTGAAATTAGAGCATGAATAGAGATAACCACCTCAAACAAAACCCCCTCCCAATGAATCCACCACCCCAACACTAAAGGCCCGAGGTGCGAGGCGCGGGGCCTTGGGATAGGGGGCCTTGTGTGAGCCTGGCGCGTTTCATCTGTTTGGATTAGGCTAAGTAACCCCCCAAACAAGATGGCCGACACCTCACAGGAATGCTTAGCTCGGGGAACGGTCAAGCTATGATTGGTACGGGAGTATTCACAGCAGATTAAGCTTTATAATTTGCTTTTCCCTCGATCAGAGATTCGACGGACATCAGGGAATGTTAAAAAGTGGCAATGGACGCGGCAATTATTCTGTGATGCAAATAGGCCTTAAAACGCAAAAAACGCTAACCTATTGAGTTAGCGCCATTTACTTTGGTTGCGGGAGTAGGATTTGAACCTACGACCTTCAGGTTATGAGCCTGACGA
>CALGEE010000132.1 GCA_937881525.1 uncultured Sphingomonadales bacterium
CGTATCCCGCTGGCACCCTTTGTGGCGATGATGTCCATCGGGATCGCATTGTCGGCACTTGTCGCCACGTGGCATATGCTGCGCCCGCCCCCCGCTGGCATGGCTACACCCGACATGCCTGAGAAAGGCTTCGACGCGTGATCTGGTTGGCCATGGGTGGCACGCTTCTGGGTACGGTCCTGACCGGGGCCATCCTTGGCGCATCGCTTGGTTTGACGGGGTTCGTGATCCTCCATGTTTGGTCGGGCGGTGCGACAAGCCTCGGCGTTCAGGCGGTTTGGAACACGTTCAACAGTTTCACGCTCACGGCGATCCCGCTGTTTATCCTGCTGGGCGAATTGCTGGTGGCGTCCGGACTGGCGCGCGGCGTCTATCGCGCCATGTCGCCCGTCTTCGCACGCCTTCCGGGAGGGCTGTTGCATACCAATATCGCGGTTTGTGGCCTGTTTGGCGCGGTCAGCGGATCCTCCATGGCGGTCGCGGCGGCGGTTGGTTCGGTCGCTTACCCCGAACTGACTCGGCGCGGTTATGACAAGGCGACGGTGGTGGGCAGTCTGGCTGGGGGCGGCACGCTTGGCCTGTTGATCCCGCCCAGCCTGAGTTTGCTGATCTATGGCGCGTTTACCGAAACATCCATCGGCAAGCTGTTTCTGGCAGGTATCATTCCGGGGATGTTGGCGGCGCTGCTGTTCATGCTCTGGATCGGTTTTGCCTCGTGGCGCAACCCTTCGCTGGCCCCGGAACCGGCGCCCGAACAAAGCCTTGGTCGCGCCGTTTTGGGGTTAGTGCATATCTGGCCGCTGCTGGCGCTGATCGGCGCGGTGTTGGGCAGCCTGTTCGCAGGTCTGGCAACGCCTACGGAATCCGCAGGTGTCGGTGTGTTGGGCGCTATCGTCATCGGCTATCTGGCAGGTGATCTGAACCTGCGCGGGATCTTGAAGGCGCTGATGAATACATTGGTTACCTTCTGCGTGATCGGCATGGTCTTCATGGGGGCCGTGATCCTTGCGCAATCCATCAGCGTGCTCGGTCTGCCGCAGGAATTGCTACGTCAGGTGACGGGGCTGGGGATCGGTTCCTTGGGTATCCTTGCGATGATCGTGCTGTTGTATATCGTGATGGGCATGATCTTTGATGGGCTATCGATGATGATCATGACCCTTCCCGTCGTGTTCCCGCTACTGGTGGGGCTTGGCTACGATCCGGTCTGGCTGGGCGTGCTTATCACCCTTCTGATCGAGATCGGGATGCTGACCCCGCCTGTGGGCATGAACCTTTACGTACTGACCGGAATGACTAACGGTCAGGTCAAGCTGGGGCAGGCGGCGGTGGCAGCTTTGCCCTATTGGTTGGCGCTGCTGTTTCTCATTTTGTTGATTGTCGCCTTTCCCGGCATCGTCACATGGCTACCCAGCCTCGCCTCACTGTAAAGGAGCCATCCGATGCCCGCATTTCTGGACCGTGCCCGCGCGCAAACCCTGATGGAGGATGCAGGCATCGACGCGCTGATCCTGTTGTCGGCAGAGGGATTCAGATATGCCACAGGTGCGCCCGCAGGTGTCGCCACAATGTGGCGGAGGGCAGGGGCTGTGGCCGTGCTGGTGCCTGCCGATGCGGGCATGTCTGAAATGGCGGTGGCAAGTGACCTGTTCGCACCAATTTTTCGCGCCGCCAGCCACATCACGGATCTGCGCGAAAGTCCGATCTGGGTTGAAGCATTGGAGGCTGAAGGCTTTGATATCGACGCCCCTGCAGCCCCCCAGATAGCCGCCCGCCGCGCCGCACGCTCGGGACCATCCGCACGGCCCGCCACCTTCGACGCGGGCCACACCTATGCCCATCTGCGCGATGCTCTGGCCGAGCGGGGCTTGGCGCAGGGGCGCATCGGGGTCGAGTTTGCAGCAGTGTCAGCTGAGGATCTGCCCAAAGTGCAGCAGGCCCTAGTGGGCATTACGCTGGTCGATGCAACCCGCGTGATCCAGCGGCTGCGTGCGATTAAGGCGCCGGGCGAGGTAGAGCGTCTGCGCCAAGCTGTGAAACTGGCTGAAACCGGTATTCGCGCCGTGAAGGCCGCGATGCGCCCCGGCATCAGCCGCGATGCATTGGCCGCAGTCTGGTCTGATACAATCAGCGCCAATGCGACCGGCCTCGCTCTGACAAGCGCGTGGGAATATATCTCGGTCGGGCGCAACCCTTGGGGCGGAAATGCGGTGACGGAACCGGGTGATCTGATCAAGGTTGACGTGGGCTGCCTGATCGATAGCTATACATCGGATACTGGGCGTACCTTCGTGGTAGGAGAGCCGCCCCGCGCTGCCGCAGAAGTGTACGCCGCCCTTATGGCTGGATTTCAGGCAGGTTTAGCGCAGCTGACCCCTGGCATGCCTCTGTCTGAGGTGCACAGGATCACGACTCAGGCTATCCGCGCCAAGGGCTTTAACAGCTATGCGCGCGGCCATTTCGGTCACAGTTTGGGCACTGGGCCTGGCAGTGAGGAATGGCCCTTCATCTCATCAGATTCCACCGAGGTCGTGACCCCCGGCATGGTGCTGGCCTTCGAATGCCCGTGGTACATCACAGGACTCGGGGGCTTTATTATCGAGGATCAAGTGCAAATCACGTTAGACGGTCCCGTCTCCATGAACAACTTGCCGTATGATCTGATTGCGGTGTAATGCAGAGACGTTCCCGAAGAAGCTCTCCGCCTCGAGAGCTTCCATGATGCCGATAATTTGGTTTTCACCAATGTTACCGCATTCAATCTTTGTTCCTTTGGATTTGGCCAGCGTCTATACCAAACTGAATTAGATACCAGTGACAACGCTAAGTTGTACGGATGCAACCCCGTTCAAAATGGGGAGATTACTCGTTAAAGTATTTTCGGAAGCACTACGTTAGCAAGTCGGTGCGAAGGTCTGCGAACGTGTTTGAATAGACGTTGGCCCTGTCATTACAGCCTCACGCCTCATCCTGACCCATTACATTTGATTGTAGAAGTTGTGGACCAGCAGCAATTTTGCATGCAAGGCTGAAAAATACTTGGCGTTCTTCATCAGAAAGGGGACTGAAAAGCTCTGTTTGACGTTTTAGGGAATAGTCGGTCATCTCTGCAAGGACCTCTAAGCCATAAGCCGTCGCGAAGACTCTCTTTTCACGACCATCGGCTTCCGAAGCCTCTTGTCGGACAAATTTGCGTTGTTCGAGTTGGGATATTGCACGGCTGATGGTGTTCTGTGGTCGCGGGAAGATTCGCCTGATCTCTTTTGCACGGATGCCTGGGAATTTGGCTATGGCGTAAAGACTCGACCAAGCGTGTACCGGCATCTGGTAGGCTTGTTCAATGAACCGGTTCGTCACCGAGTTGTTGCCTAGAACAATGTAGCTTACCACCATCAAATCGCGAAGATCGTCTGCCAGTACGCGCGCTAGTTTGTCGTCGAGGGTCATGTTCAAAGTCCGTTGTTTGTTCTTTTGCCAAAAACGCTTAGCGCAATTTTTCCCT
>CALGEE010000133.1 GCA_937881525.1 uncultured Sphingomonadales bacterium
ACTTACCACCGATTTGCGCCTTGGCGTCATAGCTCAGAATTGTTGTGTCACCGTCCGCAACAAGTGTGACATCTGCTCCGCCTTTGGCATGTCCCGCAGAACCGCCGTTGCCCTGTCCCGTTAATGAAAACGCGTCTGGTGCACCACTTTTGTCGAGCTGAACGTCTCCGCTAAAGCGCGCCTTCACTGGGCCGACTTTCAGCACGATCTTTGCATCAAGTTCAGTGTCCGAATGTTGGATCAGTTCCTCACACCCAGGGATGCATTCGCGGAGGATCTCGGGGTCGTTCAATGCTTCATAAACGCGGGCCATAGGCGCATTGATGATGATTTCGTCTTTAAGTTCCATAGATTATTTTCCTAACAGCAGGGGAATTTAATGGACGCAAGCGTTTCAGCTTGCGCAGGGGTGAGAGCCCATTTCTGGCGGAAGGCCCTAAGATAGGTGCGTAGTTTTTTCATGTCAGATCCTTTTGCAGTATCATTTGCTCGAAGGTCTCAAACGCGTCGGGCGTGTCGATGTCAGTGAAGAAGCCGGCTTGTGTCATTGGGATATGCTGGGCCAGTTCAGGATGCGCCCGTGTGAATTTCCCACAGCCAGGGTTGGCCTCATCTGCCAACAATCGAGCACGCATGGCCGCGGGCACAACGATGGGATTGCCACGTGTGGTGTTCTGGCGAGGGATTGAGATTTTCTGAACATCCCCCGCCAAATGCGCAACAATCAGAGCACGAAGATCGTCTTTTGTCAGCTGTGGTTGGTCGCCGAGCCCGATCAGATAGTGCTCCGAGCCGCGTGCCTTAAGAAGCCCGGCGCGGACGGAAAACGGTCGCCCCGCGTCGAAATCTGCATTGTGAACAAACTGGATAGGCAAGCCGTCAAGGGCGGCTTCGATTCTATCAGATTCAAATCCTGTAACGACGTATACCTGACCGTTCAAGGCTGCAATGTAGGTTTCAACGACGTGCTGGATCATCGGTTTGCCGTGGATCGGCAACAGCAATTTGTTGCAATCTTCCATGCGCCGCGACAGACCTGCAGCCAAAATGATCGCTCCAAAACTATCCATTTCGGGCGACTTTTACGAAAAGATTACGTTTGACCTGTGTCAGTTCCGCAAGAATAGACAGCGCGATTTCAGTAGGTGTGACAGCGCCAATATTCAGTCCAGCGGGTGCGCGGACAGCTGCGATTAGTGATGGATCGATACCTGCCGCGATCAGCTTTTTTGACAGACTCGCAAACTTTTTGGTGCTGCCGACAAAGGCGACGTATTCAGTAGGATCAGCCAACCCTGTTTTCAACGCGGCGAGATCGTCTTGGCCTTGCGTTGCAATCACAAGATACCGTGCGCGATTAGGTGTGCGTGCGTCCAAAGGGGCATCCACGCTAACAGTTGCGACGGCCCAACCAAACTGTGGAGCAAGCTCTATCAGCTTTTCAGCCACTGGGGATTCACCAAAGACCAGCAAATCAGGCGTGGGAAGGTAAGGTTCAATAAAGATGTCGATGGTACCTTTGGACGGGCATCCATTGCGTGCAAAATGGACGCCACCAATGTCATCGCCTGCACGCACGCCCTTTTCCGTCAGGTCCTCTTGTGGTGCGACCGAGATTAATTGGGGCTGGCCTGTCGCATAGGCCCTCAAGGTCGCGTCCTTGATCGCCCCGCGTACACAGCCGCCACCAAGCCACCCTTCAAGAATCGTTCCATCTTCGCGCATCAACGCCTTGGCACCGGGTTTGGCTGAAGTGGTTCCAGCGGTGCGTACAATCGTGGCTATGGCGAAACAGTCTTCGCCCTCGTTCAATCCGTGGTCCATTATCTGTTTGGGTGTCATAGCCGCGCCATTTCGGTCTCGAGCGCTGCCAAGTCGCCCAGAGT
>CALGEE010000134.1 GCA_937881525.1 uncultured Sphingomonadales bacterium
GTTTCTTTACTTTAGTGAAACCTGGGTAATCCCATCGGAGATCACATGACGCTTCATCCCGCCGACCAGCTGGCCTTTGACAAGGCCATGGTGGCCCAACCTGTCTGGAACCGCTTTAACACAGCGGCTGACGCGCTGAACCTGGCAGAAAACATGTTGCTGCACGCCGGGCCCAGCTTTGCCAGTCCCGATCTGATCACCTTGCCAATCTTGAACTCGGCCTGTGTGGCCGCAGTCTACGAGGGCATTGCGCGCGACTTTGATCAGGCCGAGGCAATGATCATGGCCGGTGAAATTCTGTTGAAGCCTGCACAAGACCACGATGTAGTCACCCCGTTGGCAGCCGTGGTCAGCGCTTCGATGCCGCTTCACACCGTCTATGATGCCTGGGGGGGGGGGCAGCGTATTTTTGCACCAATAAACGGCGGATCGCGCCCGGCCATGCGGCTAGGATTGCGGTCCACGGCTGTGGTCGACCATATCCGCTGGCTCAACACCCGGTTTGTGGATGTGCTGCAGGGTGGGATTGCCGAAGGCATTGCGCTGGTTCCGTTGGCTGTCGAAGGGCTGCGCAGTGGTGATGATTGTCACGGGCGCACCCCGGTTGCGGGGGCCGCATTGGCCAGAGAACTGATTGACCGAACCCCGGGTGGTATCACAGATGAGGACGCGCTTGAGTTTTTGTACAACTCGCCCAGCCTGTTTTTGAACTTGTGGATGGCCGCCACCAAGTGCATGATGAAGCTTGCAGAAGGTGTCGAGGGATCAAGCTTTGTCACCGCCGCTGGCGGCAATGGGCGTGACACTGGTATCCAAATCTCGGGCTTACCTGGGCAATGGTTTACCACACGAGCAACACCGCCAGTGGGCAAGTTTGATCTGGAATTACCCTTGAATCGCGCCTTGGGGGCCATCGGTGACAGCGCTTTAGTGGACGCCTTTGGGTTGGGGGCAATGTCCGGCGGGCTGACGTCCTCGGAAGGTCCCTCCGCCCTACGTAGTGCGGCCCTGTCGGTTCGCGCCCACCCCTACTTTCGCGCTCTGGATATTAAACTGGGCAGCACGGCGCGGGCTGTAGTGAGCAGCGGCGCCGGCCCTATGATCAGCCTTGGCATTCTGGACCGGATGGGCACCGCCGGACGTTTGGGTGTCGGCCTTTATGATATGCCGGTTGACCCGTTCAGCCAAGCCATGCAGGCGCTTGAACAATGACTGCGCTTAACACCTTGCCCGCACATCAGATCGTCCAAATGATCCGCACCGGCGAAACCACCCCCTCGGCGGTGATGGCGGCACATCTGGAACGTATTGCCGCCCGCGAAATGGTGGTTGGGGCGTTTCAGCACCTCGACGCAGAACTCGCCATGAAACGGGCGCGCGCCGCTGATGGGGAGTGCATCGGCGGCGCGCTTCATGGTGTTCCCTTTGTTGTCAAGGATATCATCGACACCGACGATATGCCCACCTGTTGGGGCAGCAATCTCTATGCAGAGCGTCAGCCAGGCCAGAATGCCGCCTGTGTGCAGGTCCTGCTGGGGGCAGGCGCCATACTAATAGGCAAGACCGTAACCACGGAATTTGCCTATTTCCGCCCTGGCAAAACCGCTAACCCGCACAACCAGGCTTATACGCCGGGCGGGTCATCCTCTGGTTCTGCCGCTGCCGTCGCCGATTTTATGGCCCCGCTAGCGCTTGGTTCGCAGACTGCAGCCTCGCTCAT
>CALGEE010000135.1 GCA_937881525.1 uncultured Sphingomonadales bacterium
TTGTTTGCCGGGCATCCGTATTCGGTCGATTTTGGTATTATGATGGAAACTAGTTACCTAGGGATTGCATTGCCGAACCCGCTGATACAGAGCGTTGAAGATTGCCGCACCGAAATCTGGCTGATCCCAAAGGGCGAAACGCCATTTGCGATGTTGGGCTATTATGGTAATCCATCAGTTGATCCGGCGTATCGGCGTGCGTTCGAAACGCATTATCGTCTGGTTGACAGCTCTGCGTTCTTCGACGTCTGGCGTTGCTCACGCTAAGGCAATCAGCGTTACAACCTTAGCGGATTGATACCGGTGTCTTCAGAAAAATCTATTTACCGATTGAAGCAAGCGATCATGCGCCGAATTCCAGATATTCGGGTGCTTTCGGCACTTGATGACATGTATCGTTTGATGGCGATGCCGTTTGGATGGGTGACGTACTTGATCACGACGCGCGTGTTGCGGCGTCCCTACTTCGGCGTCTGGCTGGCGTCTGCGCAGGGTAACCCGTTACGTCATCCGCTGATTGCCGAAGCTGTCGTTAAATGTGCTAAGGCACGCCGCGCCGAAGGTTTGGACGGAGAGTTTCGTGCACTGGAAATTGGTGCTTATGCTGGCGCCAGCACAATTGAATTCGCAACGGCGCTACGCACTGCGCAGATCGCGCCGTATCTGATGTATTCCGTCGATCCGTGGGATGCATATTTGGATGCGATAAATAACCCGCGCATTCACTATCGAATGATGAATCGCGACCTCGCCAATGGCAACGTTTTACGATTGTTTGTGCGCAATATTCGGGCCGCAATGGTGTCCGACGTATGCCGTCAAATTCGTGGTCGTTCCGAAGAAATGCTGCCGTTGCTGCAAGGCCAGCAGTTCGATTTTGTCTATGTCGACGGTGACCATGCACCGGCAGCCGTCACCCGTGACTTGAACGAGGCGCAACGTCTTTTGCGACCGGGAGGATATTTGTGTGGCGATGACTTGGAAATGCAACTGCATGAATTGGATCCGGAATTCGTAACCAAACATGCGGATGAAGATGTCGCCCTTGACCCGCAAAGCGGACGCATTTTTCATCCAGGCGTCGCCATTGCCGTCGAACAATTTTTCGGTCGCCCGGTCAGCAGTTATCAGGGGTTTTGGGTGGTGCGCTGGACCGGCGAAAAATATGAAGACGTTGTGTTGTCGTTGAATGGTGTTGCGTGACGTGGCTGCGATGGTGCGCTATACGGCCTTTTCTATTGTGTTTGAATGATGTGGGACCAGTCTTTTGAGCCAATCCGCCGA
>CALGEE010000136.1 GCA_937881525.1 uncultured Sphingomonadales bacterium
TCGGTGCGCTTTGACCGCTATTTCCCGCTTTAGATGGAAAGCCGCTGATGTCCGGCTATCCGTCGAACGTTCAGGATATATGAAGAGCACCCGTGTGAGATGACCCCATCATATCACAGTTCGACCGGAACATCGCGCCCATTCAAAATCTAAACTTCCGGCGCTCGGACGGAATACAGTCGTTGGGCGATTTTCAGACATCCGCTATGCCGCAACACCGAAGAGCATTCCGACGATGGCCGTGGCGGCCATTGCCAGAGCCCCCCAAAAGGTCACGCGGGCGGCGGCCTTCAGAATGCCGGCCCCGCCAACGGATGCGCCCAGCCCGCCGAGCGCCGCCAGTGCTATCAATGTCGTCCCGGCGACGACAAGACTGAGGTGTCCGATAGGCACGATGAGCGCGACCAGCAGCGGGATCACGGCACCAACCGCGAACGTTAGCGCAGAAACCAAAGCCGCCTGGATCGGGTGGGCCATGACCGTTTCGGAAACCCCCAGTTCGTCGCGCGCGTGTGCCGCAAGCGCATCCTGTTCGGTCAGTTGCAGGGCGACCTGCGCCGCAAGCGCTGCATCGAGTCCGCGGTCAACATAGATTTTGGTCAGTTCTTCAAGCTACGCCTCGGGCGTTTCCCGAAGTTCCCTTGTCTCGCGCGCAACATCGGCTTGCTCTGCATCCGTTTGCGAACTGACGGAGACATACTCTCCCGCCGCCATCGACATGGCGCCGGCAACGAGACCGGCAAGGCCGGCAATCAGGATCTCCGGACGCCCCGAACCCGCAGCGGCAACACCGACAACAAGGATCGCCGTCGAGACGAGACCGTCATTTGCCCCAAGCACCGCCGCACGGAGCCAGCCAATCCGGCTCACCATATGAATTTCGGCATGCGATAGTCTGCTCATGCGCGGTATCCCTTAATTCTGGCGGTCTGCGTTCCGCATCTTTTGGGCTAGCAGAAATAGCCGCCCACTTTGGTTCAGTCTTCGTTATACGAAGGTGTTTCATGTTGACGACGCACACCCCGCACATCAAAAACCCCTCTAAGCCATTAGTTTAAGGATTTCTTTGGCTGGTTGTGGGGATAGGATTTATTCAAGCCCCTACATTGCGTCGTCTAATATAAGGCTCTACGAAAAGGCAAGGTAGACGTTACTTGCTCATCGATAAGCAAGGATACCAAGACTTTCTGTTTGAAGTAGCCTTTCAGCCACAAGTGGATGTCAACCAAAGCAACTGACGTTCCTTACAAGGCGCCTCCATTTACCTTCAATCCCCCCCCAACAGCATCACCCGGCATTCGGGTCCGGGTATGACCAACTAAATGCTTTAGGCATCTCGTCGCGCCGGCCATTCCATAGCCAAACCTGCCA
>CALGEE010000137.1 GCA_937881525.1 uncultured Sphingomonadales bacterium
AAGACGCTTGCACACCGTTGGTAAATGCAAAGGGATAGTCAGCGGGCGTATAATGCCGCGTCTGGACCAGTTCGCGCGGTAACCCCTTTGGCAAGGTGTCACCCCGAAAATAGACAATGCGGCCCAATTCGGACAATGGCATCCGGTCAGATCCATCGCTCATATCCACAACGGCACTGTTACGGATATCAAGCGTCTCTGGCGGGCATTGCAGCATGGCACCCGCGACTTCCAGTATTGCGGCACGCAGGGCGCGAGCAGCCTGCAATGCGGCCTCGCCGCCAATGCCTGCGCCGCGAGATGCCCATGTCCCACCGCCATAAGGGGTGGCCTGCGTATCGCCGGTAATGATGCGGACCTTGCTTGGCGCAACACCCACGCCTTCGGCAACAATCTGCGACAAGATCGCTTCGGTGCCTTGCCCCTGTTCAGTGACAGATGAAGATGCAACGATGCTCCCGTCGGGATCCATCCGCACAGTACACCCGTCCTGCGCAGAAATTCTTGCGCCACCAATGCCATACATGAACGGTGACGGGTTCGTCAGTTCAATGAAACTGGCAATGCCAATGCCACGGACCACCCCGCGGGCCTTGGCCGCAGCCTGATCTGCGCGCAGGGCATCATAGCCCATAAGATCGACCAGCTTTTCCAGACTTGCCTGATGTGACAATCCTTCAAAACGCATCTTGGCGGGTGATACTGCCGGATAGGCATCATCCGCAAAAAGGTTGCGGCGCCGGATATCGACCGGATCGATCCCCAGCGCGGCTGCCGCCATGTCCACCAACCCTTCGGTCACTGTCACCGCGACAGGATGACCGACAGCGCGATACTGGCTTGTCGGTGTCTTGTTCTGAAAGACAACCGAGGTGCGCGCGCGATAGGTCTTGAAATCATACGGCCCGCCGCACAGGTTGACGACCTGATTGCCTTCGATGGCCGAAGTCCGCGGATAGACCGAATAGGCACCGATCGCCGTCCAATCGTCGATATCGAAGGCGAGGATCTTGCCAGCAGCATCGACAGCGATCCTGCCCCATATCTCGTGGTCGCGCGCGTGAATATCGGTTGTAAAGCTTTCCAAACGGTCCGCGATGAATTTGACCGGGCGCGCCATGATCTTGGCAATGGCGGCGGTTGCCACCTCATCAGGATAAATGTGGACCTTGATGCCATATGACCCGCCGACATCACCGCAGATCACCCGTATCCGCGATTCAGGTAAATCAAGGTGTTCGGCCAGCACGACCTGCACCATATGGGGCGCCTGTGTCGCATGCCAGACGGTCATCTGTTGTTCACCCGGATTCCAGTCGGCCAGGATCGAGCGCGGTTCGAGCGTCACACCCGTATGCCGCCCTGTCTTAAACCGGGCTTCAATGACTTTGTCGGCACTGGCAAAAATTGCATCAACGTCACCTTCTTCATGCAAGCGACGAAAAGCGAGATTGTCACCCAGTTCGGCGTGCAACACGGGTGTATTTGTATCCAGTGCAGTCATCATGTCGGTGACTTCTGGCAGAGGATCGTAATCAACTTCTACCAAAGCTGCGCCATCCTCTGCCGCCGCACGCGTGTTTGCGACGACCGCAACAACGGGTTCGCCGACCCAGCAGGCGCGGTCAACCGCAAGCGCATGTTCAGGGGGCGATTTGAGTCCCTTCAGATGCGCAAGGACACCGACCCAGGGGGTGCAGACCTTGGCGATGTCCTGCCCGGTGAAGACGCGCAGCACGCCCTTTGCCTGCAGGGCGGCATCCACATGCGTTGAAATAATCCGCGCATGGGCATGCGGGCTGCGTACGAAGGCGACATGGACCATGCGTTGCAGAACGATGTCGTCAACATAAGATCCACGGCCCTGCACCAGACGCGCCGCATTCGGGCGCGGTATGGTCTTGCCGATATAGCTATTGGGACGGTCGGGATTGCTGAAAGGCGAGTTCATGTGATCTTCCCTGCGTTGCGCGCCCGAGCTACCGTCGATATGGCGTCAACGATGGCTTCGTATCCGGTACAGCGGCAATAGTTTCCCGACAGATGCTCACGGATCACTGCCCTGTCAGGCACGCCGCTTTGGTTTAGCAAATCCACAGCAGCAACCAACATGCCCGGCGTGCAGAACCCGCATTGCAGGGCATTGCGGGCGACGAAGGCCTCTTGCAAATCCGCGATGGTGCCGCTATCGCTGAGCCCCTCAATGGTCCAGACGACGGCGTCTTCGGCCTGTGCCGCCAGCATCAGGCAACCGCGCACGGCCTCTCCGTCGACCTGTACTGTGCAGGCGCCGCAGACGCCATGCTCGCAGCCGGCATGGGCGCCGGTCAGGCCCAGATCAAGCCGCAGAAAATCGATCAGATGCCGTCCAACCGGGACGCGCGCAGCCACTTTTTCGCCATTCACGATCAAATTGATGTCGATATGGTCTTGAAACGAGATGGTCATGTCTTTGCTCCGTTCAGGTCGGCCATGGCGCGGTCCAGCATCACACCGGCAAGATGGCGGCGGTAAGCAGCGGTCGCTTGAGTATCGGTCGGGGGATCTAGCGCGTCACGCAATGCGCAAACGGCAGATTCCAGATTGCCCAAGTCCAGCTGGGCCATGGCAGCAGTCATCAATTCCGGCCGGGCTGCAACCGAGATACAGACAACACGATGCCCTGCCGACCGGCGCACGACACAAACGCCCGCCAGCGCGTAATCACCACTCCGACGGGCGAATTCGTGGATCACCTGCCGTTCGTCCTGCTCGGCGATTGGCAGACTTATGGCTGTCAGTATCTCACCGCTGCGAATGGTCGTTTCAAATACATCAATAAAGAATTCGCTTGCAGGGATATCCCGCGTGCCATCAGGGCCCTCTACATGAATTGTGGCGTCCAGCGCGACTATACATGCCGGAAACTCGGCCGATGGATCAGCATGAGCCAGCGCGCCGCCAATCGTGCCTCTGTTGCGGATAGCGGCATGGGCGATCAGCTCGGTTGCCTTGCACAACAGCGGTGCATGCTGTTTGATCAAAGGGTCGGCCGCAACTTCGGCATGACGGGTCAGCGCGCCGATATGCAATCGACCGTTTTCACACCGCACGCCCTTGAGCGCCGCAATATGATTGATGTCCACTAGCATGTCACCGGCGCTGAGCCGCATGTTCAGTGCGGCGATCAGACTTTGCCCCCCCGCCAGAACGCGCGCTTGACTGTCAGCCTGCGCAAGCAATGCCAGCGCATGTTTCAAATCTGTAGCCCGCGCATAGCCGGCGATCGACGCTTTCATGGCATTTTCTCCCTTGCAGAGTCAGATTTCTGCGTGACTATTGATCACGCATAGCGCGCTGTTGATCGTACGATCAACAATTTGCATCACTTTGCAAGTAGTATTTTCAGCAATAATCGAGATTGAGGACTTGTGATGGAGCCCAAGACACCCGCCAGCCGCCGCCGTCTTCCGCCCGATGAACGTCGCCAGCAGATCATCGAAGGGGCGGTTGCCTTTTTTGCAGATGTCGGGCTCGACGGTAATACGCGGGACCTTGCCCGCCAGCTGGGCATCACCCAGTCGCTGCTGTTCAACTATTTCGCAACCAAGTCAGACCTGATCGAGGCAGTCTATGACCATGTCTATCTGGACCAGATCTCTGACGCATGGCCCGCACTTCTGACGGATCGGACCAAGTCGTTTCGCACACGGTTGCTTGGCTTTTACGAGGCCTACAGCCGGCTGATTTTCCGGTACGACTGGATGCGGATTTTCATGTTTTCTGGCCTTGCAGGTGCCGCGTTGAACCGGCGGTATCTGGACCATCTCGGGCAAGTGTTGCTGACACCACTTATGGCGGAAATGCAGGCAGTCACATCTGGACCCCAGCAACCCCAGATGGAGGATCTTTGGAACCTACATGGCGGGATCGTGTATATCGGCATACGGCGACACATCTATCAGATGCCGGGACCCGATGATCCGTCAGAATCAATCACCCGCGCGATCGATCGTTTTCTTGCTGCGTTCAGGCTTACCTAGGCGCGCACCCGCGACACGGATAGATCCGCAGCGACAAAGCCGGGCAACCCGACATTGCAACAGCAAGATTTCGCGCAGCCAACTGCCCCCGAAAAGGCTGTCCAGATAATTCTTGCAAACGTATTCAATTCTGCCTAGCGTAACCAAGCAGACAGCTGATGCGGTTGCGGTCAACCCGCATCACCCGCGACCGGCTCACTGAATCGCCACAGGCTGACCAAGTGGTGCCGGTAAAAAAGAAACACTGGCAGGGCTGTTATGTGCCTGAACAAAGGACGGTTTTTGGCGGCAGTTTGATTTGCTGCGGCGCGCATACAGGCAGGTTTCTAGATTGCACAGCCGACATGCGGCGCGGTCTGAACAATCAGGCGTGTTGCACGCATCAAACGAGCCCCAGAGCATTCATAGGAGAGAGTATTGTGACAATTACCTACCTCAAGCGCGGCAAGCCCGATGCCGAACGCGCCGAAGACGACGCAAAGGTGCGTTCCGTCGTCGAGACGACATTAAAGGACATCGAGACGCGTGGCGAAGCGGCCGTCCGCGACCTGTCACAAAAATTCGATGGCTATACGCCGGAAACCTTCCGCCTGACGCCGTCGGACATTGAAGCAGCCATGTCGAAAGTATCTGCCCATGATATGGCAGATATTCGTTTCGCGCAGACCCAGATCCGTCGTTTTGCCGAAGCACAGCGCGCATCCATGACGGATATCGAAATCGAGACTTTGCCCGGCGTCATTCTGGGACATCGCAACATTCCGGTACAATCGGTCGGCTGCTATGTTCCGGGCGGTAAATTTCCGATGGTGGCATCCGCGCATATGTCGGTCTTGACGGCATCGGTCGCTGGCGTGCCGCGGATCGTTGCCAGCGCTCCACCCGTCAACGGCGCCCCGCATCCTGCGATTGTTGCCGCCATGCATCTGGGTGGCGCACATGAGATCCTTGTTCTGGGTGGTATGCAGGCTGTCGGGGCAATGGCGCTCGGGACAGAAAACCTGGAACCTGTGCATATGATCGTCGGTCCGGGCAATGCCTTTGTCGCGGAAGCGAAGCGTCAATTATACGGTCGCGTCGGCATTGACCTATTCGCTGGTCCCACAGAAACGATGGTCATTGCTGATGATACGGTGGATGCCGAGTTTTGCGCCACTGACCTGCTGGGACAGGCCGAACATGGATATAATTCACCTGCTGTCCTGCTGACCAATTCACGCAAACTGGCAGAAGCAACATTAGTCAAAATCGATCATCTGCTGGAAATCCTGCCCACTGCCGATACCGCGCGGATCAGCTGGAGAGACTATGGCGAGGTCATCTTGTGCGACACCCATGACGAAATGCTTGCTGTTGCCAACGACATCGCATCAGAACATGTGCAGGTGATGACGGACCGCGACGACTGGTATCTGGACAATATGCAAAGCTATGGCGCGCTGTTTCTGGGTCCACGCACAAATGTCGCCAATGGCGACAAGGTCATCGGCACCAACCACACCTTGCCAACCAAAAAGGCTGGCCGGTACACCGGCGGTCTTTGGGTTGGAAAGTTTCTCAAGACACACAGCTACCAGCGGATCACCACGGATGCGGCTGCCGCTGCGATCGGGGCCTATGGATCACGGTTGTGCATGCTCGAAGGCTTTGTCGGCCATGCAGAACAATGCAACGTTCGCATCCGACGCTATGGAGGCCAGAACCTCGCCTATGGGACTGCCGCACCCTATGTCGATGCAGCGGAATAGAGCTTGAACAGGAGTGTTAAAATGAAACTTCCGGTACCTCCATCGACACGGCTTGACGGCAAAAGGGCACTGGTGACCGGTGCATCCTCTGGCATAGGTCTAGGCGCTGCCGTGGCACTGGCCGCCCAAGGAGCGCATGTCGTTTGCGCCGCCCGCGGTCTTGACCGGCTGACACAGGCTGTAGAGGCCATGGCCGCCGAGGGTCATGCCGTGGAAGCCCTGGCGCTTGATATCGCGGATCTGGACACGACGGCGGCAACATTGGCCGCACAGGCACCGTTTGATGTCGTCGTGAACGCGGCAGGTATGGGCAGACACGCGCCAGCGGTCAAGACAACTGCCGACGACTACGACGCCGTCATGAACGTCAATCTGCGCGGCGCCTATTTTCTGTCCACCCGTGTTGCTCAGACCATGATCGCCACGGGGCGGCGGGGCTCGATCATCCATGTCTCCAGCCAGATGGGACATGTTGGCGGTATCGACCGTGCTGTCTATTGCGCGTCGAAACACGCGCTGGAAGGCATGGTAAAGGCAATGGCAATCGAATGGGGGCCGCAGGGGATACGCATCAACACGCTATGCCCCACCTTCATCCGCACGCCTCTGGCAGAGGTCACACTGCAAAATCCCGAACGCCGCAAGTGGATCGAGAGCATGATCACCCTTGGCCGTATTGGCGAGGTCGAGGATATCATGGGCGGCATCATCTATCTTGCCACGGACGCATCAGCACTGGTCACAGGCACTGCGCTGATAATTGACGGTGGCTGGACGGCACATTGATGGCGCAACAGCCTATCATCAAGATCACGTCGCTGGATGTGGCGCGAAGGGCTGGCGTCAGCCAGTCTGCCGTGAGCCGTGTGTTTACGCCCGGTGGCTCCGCATCCAAGCGGACCGTGGAAAAAGTCAGGCAAGCAGCACAAGAAATGGGCTATCGCCCGAACGTCCTTGCGCGGGCGATGATCACTGGCAAGAGCAGGATCATCGGGCTTGTGGTGGCCTATCTGGACAACCAGTTTTATCCGCTTGCCGTAGAACGCCTATCTGTCGCATTGCAAAAGCAAGGTTACCATGTCCTTGTTTTCATGGCCCCCACCAGCAACAGCGACGTCGAACAGGTTGTTCAGGAAATCCTTGATTACCAAGTTGACGGCATTGTGCTGGCATCCGTGCTGATGTCATCACCACTGGCAGCACGTTGCGACGATCTGGGCATCCCGGTGGTCTTGTTCAATCGCACGCAGCCTGACGCGCGGTTGGCAAGCGTGTCATCCAACAATGTCGAAGGCGGACGACAGATTGCGCACCACCTTGTCACCGGTGGCGCGCAGCGGATCGGCTACATTGCGGGTTTCGAAGGGGCCTCGACCCAGATTGACCGCGAGGCCGGATTTCTGGCAGGACTGGCAGAGCTGGGTACCACCATAAAGTATCGCGGTGTTGGTCATTTCGACTATGATGGCGCCTGCAAAGCCGCAAGGGACATGTTCGCAGAGCCGGATCGCCCCGATGCAGTCTTTGTTTGCAACGATCATATGGCCTTTGCGGTGATGGACGTCCTGCGCAGCCAGTTGGGTCTGGATGTGCCGGGCGACGTGGCCATAGCGGGGTTTGACGATGTACCAATCGCCGCATGGCCGGCCTATGATCTGACAAGCTATCGCCAACCGCTGGATGCGATGGTCGCGCAAACTATCGATACCCTAATGGAACGGATCAATGATGAAACGGTCCTGCCGCGCCATCATGTGCTGGACGGTCATCTTGTCATCCGCAGTTCAACGCGCTAACCGATACCGTCTGCATGTGGCAGTTTTGTACCGAGTAAGAACGTCAGTTCTGCTACTGCTTCGTAACCACCCAAAGTATCAGCAGAGATGTTAAAACGGGTGTTTCTTTATGTGGTTTCATGATACCTTGACGATCTGGTCTTGCATCTGTTCGGCGCAAAGAGCTTGGTTGAAATTGACTGGCGGCAGCGCGAAAGCAGCTTTAACGCGTGTTTCGTGGTTTTAGCCTGACTAAATTCCGATTGGAGGCACTTTGGCTTATCCCGGCATCAAAATTCGCGCTTTGCAGGCATTCGTCGCGGTCTACGAAGAGCAGTCGTTCAGCCGCGCGGCTGCGCGTGAGAACACCACGCAGTCAGGCATGTCCACACAGGTCAAGTCGCTGGAACTGATCTTGGGGACGCCGCTGCTTGTGCGAGAGCGTAAATGTTTCGCGCTGACGCCCGCGGGTGAAGTCATTTATCGTGAAGGTCAGGCGATACTCAAGGCGCTGATGGGAACCGAAAAGGCAGTTAAGGAAATGCGCGGCACGGTCGCCGGGCTGGTCCGGTTCGGGATGATACCATCATTGACCAGATCCGTCCTGATCCCCGCATTAAGCCAGTTCCAGTCAGAGTTCCCCGATGTCGAGCTGTCCTTGCTCGAAGAATACAGCTTTTCTCTCATGCGCCGCGTGCTGGACGGAGAGCTGGATTTCGCACTCGTCCCGTCCACCGAACTGCCGACCGGACTAACCGGGACATTCGTTGGCAGGGACCGCGAAATGCTGGTATCCAGTGCGCAGATCAACACTGCTGTGCCGCATCTGACCGATATACCGCTGTCGGCTTTGTCAGGGCGTCGTTTGATTGTGCCATCGCGGCTGAATGTCCGGCGCAAGCATTTTGACACACTTCTGAACACGCATGGGATCCATCTTGCCGAGACCCTCGAAATGGACGGTATGTTGGGAACGTTGGAAATGGTCGCGGCAACCGACTGGGTTGCGATCCTCCCATCGGTCATTTGCTATCCCGACAGGTCCGGCGCAGTGCGGCAACTGAACACTATCAAGGATCCACCGATCAGTCTGGATTATGTCCTGGTCGAAAAGGCCGAAATGGCGCCCCCTCGTGCTGCGCGCCTGCTGGCGCAATGTCTGATACAGCATATCGGCGCGATCCTTGCGGACTGGGACGATCTGGGTGTTCAGCCCCAGCATCAGGTGGATCGGGACGGGCATGAAGCAGTCTTAATCTGAAGACCCGATAGAGCTTAAAAAGCGCCAGATATTGTGCAGGGTATGGGGAGCACCTCAGTCCCGCACAGCAGACCTCCGTGGAGGTCCCCCACCTGAAGTGCTCCAGTATCTTGGCTAATCTTGAAGAATCTGAAGGCAGCGCTTCCAATAAACTCAAACGACAGTCTACATGATCAAGCCGCGGATCTCGCGCTTGTTGAAGGTGAAGGTCATCAAGGCCGCTCCTATCGCCATCGCCTAAATAAAGCTACTG
>CALGEE010000138.1 GCA_937881525.1 uncultured Sphingomonadales bacterium
GCGGACAGGTGATTTGCTCGGCACGGGCACAATCTCTGGCGAGCAGCGTGAATCCTATGGAAGCCTAATGGAGCTATCAGAAGGAGGGTTCCAGGCAATCGAACTGCCCAGCGGCGAGAAACGTTGCTTCCTGGAGGATGGTGACGAACTCTCCTTTCGTGCAGTTGCAGCCTGCGATGGCTTTCGCTCAATCGGGTTTGGCCCATGTAAGGGCCGAGTAGAAAGCAGTCGATGAAGCCAGGCTGCACGACTATTGGCGTTCCAGCGGGGCCTATCGCGTTAGAATTGCTCTAGCCCTCAAAATTGCTGTCCAATCTCGAACACAAATGCCGGCATCACCGCATGAAGAGGCCGCCATTGACGTCGAAGGTCGAACCTGTAGCAGACACAGCACTTGGATCGGCAAGCAACGCAACCATCTTCGCAATATAGTCCGGCTCGCCCAGTGTCCCTACTGGCACAGACTTGACCACCGCGGCAAGTTTGTCGGCCGGGAGCAACTCACGGACCGAATCAAGATCGAGTGGTCCTGGCGAGATAGCGTTGACGGTTACACCATGCGCGGCCAGATCGCGCCCGAAGACCTTGGTCAGAGTGATGACCCCGCCCTTGGCGGCGGCGTAATGGGCGCCGGTGGCTGCACCACCATTTTGGCCCGCAAGCGATGCAATGTTGATGATCCGACCATAGCCGGCATCGCGCATCCGTCGCCCAGCTGCCTGGCAACCTATGAAGGTACCTTTGAGCGCAACGGCAGTGACGGCATCAAACTCCTCCGGAGAGATATCGAACAATGGTGTGGTGCGTGTGAGTGCCGCATTGTTGACGAGTACGCCAATGCCACCCCAGCGTTCACTAATCTGGTCAAGCACCCGCTCAAAGTCGGACGGCTTTGTGACATCAAGCTTGCAGAACATCAGTTCTGGGTTGGCCAACCTTTGCGCGGCGGCATCCAGCGTCGACACATCGACGTCACTCATCGCGACCCGGAAGCCTTCGGCGAGCAATCTGCTGCAGATGACGCTGCCCAGCCCCCCTGTACCCCCGGTAACGAGGACTGCATTATGGTGTGCGGGAATGGTCATAGCAGGAAGGTGATCCCTGCAAGTGCGTCGCCGCCGTTAAGGAGCCGCACTACTTTCTCAACGATACGAAAGCTCTCACCCTCTGGCCGCAGCGCCCATTCGACATTGGCAGCATAGGTGCGATGGCGATTGAACTTATACTCGATCAACTGCTGCGCACTGCGTACCAACAAATCACCCCGATCGTTCTGCCCGAGCAACCGGAAGCGCGAAACGCTGCGTAATGTGCGGCCGGCATGCGCAGCCGACATCGATTCCCCGCTGGTCAGCCGGCGCACTCGCATGTCGCGCATCGCGGCATCGTCATACGCATAGTTGAGCATGTCTTCGTAATTAGTTTCGTCTGGATTGACCGGAACGACATATTTGCCATCGGGCACCCATAGGGCCAACCATGCCGCATAATCGCGACTGTCGAGCAGGTCGGCTTCGAGGGCAATAAACTCGGCAGCAAGCGCGACGTCGGGGGTAACAGAAAGCGTGCTCATGCGGTCATCATCCTCTTCCACATCTGATAGGCCGCACGCATTCCGGTTTCGGCAGTCACGTCGCCTGCATTGCTTTCGGTCTTGTCCTCACCGCGATTGAGCATGATCCAGATAGCATCTTCGCCTGCCTGCGAGCCCCGTTGGACCCGCTCCCACGCCTCGGCATCATCGGGGGTGCCAAAGCCCATCGGTCCCTGAAAATGCTCATGGAGTCGCAGTCGTGCGCGGTTGGCCGCAGCTGGACCGCCATCCATGCCAATCGCAATATGTCGGATCTCGGTCTCGTCGACTGACAAGGGTCGAAGTACCCGGAAAAAAGCCATCGAACAGGCGAGGTTCGGAAACAGGTTGACGTTAAACCCTGATCCGGTGACAGCGCGGACTATCCGGCGCACCTCTTCCTCACTATGCTCCTCGCGCAGTTCTTCGGCCAGTTCAGCGAAACGTTCGGGGACCGGTTCGTCAAGATTTTTGTCCAGATCGATTAGCTCTGGGATCATCACCATTACAGAATGGCCATTGCCCAAATCCTCGACATAGCCACCCGCATCCATGAACGAGAAAAGCTCGCTTGTGTCGCCATCTAGGCTTGAGAGGAAGCTCTTGTGCACGATCGGAAAGTGGTAAGCGTCGGTAGTATTTTCGAGCTGGATCTTCCAGTTGCCAGGGAAGTTAAATTTGTGCTCGCCCATCACCTTCACCGGATAACCACCACCTTGTTTAAGGAACAGATCAATCCAAGGTCGCGCGCGACCAAGAAACTCTTCCAGCGGTGGCGCGTCTTCGTTAAACGTCGCAAAGATAAGACCGCGGTAGCTTTCGACCCGAAGATTGACCAATGTGTAGTCGCTTTTGTCAAAATCTTTATAGCCCTTCGGCATGGGTAACCCCTTCAGGCTTCCATCAGTGCCATAGGTCCAAGCGTGATATGGGCAGACAAAACCTGGCGCATTACCCTTCTTTGCTTCGCAGATCGTCGCTCCGCGGTGGCGGCAACGGTTCAGCATGACGCGCACGACGCCCGCCTTGTCACGATTGACGATCACCGGCTGACGCCCCACAAAAGTGGTGATCCAGTCATTCTTGTTCGGCAGTTCGCTGTCATGTGCCACCCACACCCATGTGGTGTTGAAGATGCGTTCAATCTCGGCCTCGAAAATTGCGGGGTCCGTATAAAGCGAAGTGTGAACGCGATCTTCGCGCACCAATTCTGCATAGTTGCCGGTCATGCTAGGGTTTCCGTCTGATTGGATTGGGGTACCGGAATATCGGCCACGTCGCTCCAACGTTCGACGCGGCGCGAAAACAGGTTGAGTGTGCGGAAATGGCTGATCCGCCATGTGCCACTGTCATTCCTGCAGTGGATGGTGAGGTGGGCACTGCGCAGGTCCGCACGCCCGTCGGTATAGTCGCTGGTCTGCAGCATCATCCATTCACCCATCGCGCCCGACCCGCTCACAGATATATTCTCTGCCGTCAGAAAGTGAGCTGTCATCGCGAAATGCGGTACGGGCAAACAATAGCTGCGGATCATCGCAACAATGGCGTCACGCCCGTTGTAGCGCCCGAAGGACTTGGCGTAACGTCCTTTTCCTTCCCAAATGGAATCGGCAGTGAAGAGTTCGCCCAGCTCGTTGAAGGGAGTATTCGGCCCGAGGTCATCGCAGATCCGAAAATAACGTGTAATGAGCTGGCGCACGGCCCTCTCGTTTTCCAACGCTTCGACGCGCGCAAGGAGCGGTATGTCAATCATTCAGGCATCACCAATTTCCGACCAAGCCGCGCTTCGACCCGCATATATTTCCATAGGCGATATTCGCCCACTTCGGTGGTGCGGAACAAGTTGCAGACTTCGACTGCTTTTTCACGGCCGTCGACATCGGCGAGGATGTAGAAGGTCCAAGGCCAGCCATTAGGCGAGGTTCCAACCATGGTTTCGTCATCATCCATCGTGCCAATTACTTCGACGCCATCCATCTCGCGGATCGTCCGGATCATTTTTCCCGTAGCCTTGAGCACAGTCATGATTTCGGTCGAAGGCAGGTCAAAAAAGCCTTGCAGCACTGCGCCGCAGAACAATGTGCGGATCTTCTTGGTTTCGATCATATTCTTTTCCCTCATGGATAGCCCGGCGGTGTGCCCAGCCCAAGCAGCGCTGCACCGCCCGATTGCCAGGTACCGTCGTTCAAAAAAGCATGCTGCGCCACGACGAGCGCGTCCATCAACAAGCGTGAAAGCGGGTGCGAGGTAAAGATTCCTGTGGTACCTGACATTTCGAACGCCCGTCGTGTCACATCGGCCCCAGTCTTTGCGATATGAGTTGAGGCCAGCCTCAGCCGTGCGGCATCGACTTTTTTGATCTCCGCACCCCTTGCCGCCAGATCCCATACGCGATCGGTTTCTTCGAAGAACCAGACGCGCGCTGAACAGAGTTGGGCTTCCATCTGGGCCAGCGCAATCTGTACACTGGGCCGTTCGGCCATGGTCGGCGCCCCGGTGATTGATTGTTTGGTCCCCATCTTGATGAGTTCGTCAATGGCCTCACGGGCTACACCTATACCAACAATCGCCAATACCTGCGCGGCCATCGCCATCGAAGGATAACGATAGGCTGCCGTATCGATCGACGGTGCCGCGCCGCGCACCAGCGTGTAATGCTCGGGAACGAAGACATCATCAACGACGAGATCGTGGCTGCCCGTGGCAAACATACCAATGACGTCCCAATTTTCCTCGATACGAACCTGTTCGCGCGGCATCACCGCCATTCTGGGCAGGCCTCCGCCTTCGCCATTTGTCTTGATGCCAACCCCGATCAACGAAGCACCCATCGAGCCAGAACCAAAGCCCCAGCGCCCCTTGACACGGTACCCCTCCTTTTCGGCAATAGCGGTTTGAGGCGGAAATACCGCACCCGCAAACACCACATCGGGACTTGCGCGATAAACCTCTGCCAAAGTATCAGCAGGCAAGGACGACAGATATTTGGTCGCGAAGCCGAAGCTCGCCACCCAGCCTGCCGATCCGTCCGCTGCCGAAATAGCTTCGATCAGCCGTAGGAATGTGGATGCATCCATCCCGCCCCCACCAAATTGTTCGGG
>CALGEE010000139.1 GCA_937881525.1 uncultured Sphingomonadales bacterium
AACAATGCGCCGCTGTCCGACAGGTAAAGCGGTTTGAAAGCGGTATGGTCGTGAACCCCATAACCATTGCGCCGAACGCCACTTTAGCCGAAGCACAGGCACTGATGCTGGCGAATGCGATTTCTGGTATTCCGGTGGTTGAGGCGAGTGGCAAACTTGCCGGTATATTGACCAACCGTGATGTTCGCTTTGCCGAGAACCCGTCGCAGCCTGTGTCCGAATTGATGACGCACGAAAATTTGGCGACGGTATCTGCTTCAGTATCGCAGGAAGAAGCGCGGCGTTTGCTGCACCAGCGACGGATCGAGAAGCTGCTCGTCGTCGACGATGCCTATCATTGCATTGGCCTGATCACCGTTAAGGATATCGAGAAAGCCGTTCTCTATCCTAATGCCACCAAGGACGGTTCCGGTCGGTTGCGCGTTGCCGCGGCGACTACCGTGGGCGAAAAGGGCTTGGCCTATACCAAGGCGTTGATTGATGCCGAATGCGATCTGATTGTCGTCGACACCGCACATGGCCACAGTGCCATGGTTGCCGCGGCAGTCGCTGAAATCAAACGCATGGCGCCTGAGGTTCAGGTTGTTGCCGGCAATGTCGCCACTGCCGCCGCCACCCGGGCGCTAATCGACGCAGGCGCAGATGGCATTAAAGTCGGCATTGGCCCCGGTTCCATCTGCACCACCCGCGTCGTTGCAGGCGTTGGCGTGCCGCAATTGACGGCCATTATGGAATCGGCAGCGGAGGCTTCAAAATCCGGGATTCCCGTGATAGCCGACGGCGGTTTGCGGACATCGGGTGACGTTGCCAAGGCGCTCGCGGCGGGTGCATCATCGGTGATGGTCGGATCATTGCTGGCGGGCACCGAAGAGGCCCCGGGCGACACGTTCCTGTATCAAGGACGCACCTACAAAAGCTATCGTGGCATGGGCAGTGTCGGGGCAATGGCGCGTGGCTCAGCTGACCGTTATTTTCAGCAAGATATCAAGGATCAGCTTAAGCTGGTTCCCGAAGGCATTGAAGGACAAGTGCCTTACAAGGGACCCGCGCGCGATGTTATCCACCAGCTGGTGGGCGGCGTAAAGGCGGCTATGGGCTATACAGGTTCGCGCACGATCGCCGACCTTCAGGAACGCGCGCAGTTTGTGCGCATCACCAATGCCGGATTACGGGAAAGCCATGTTCATGACGTTACAATTACACGCGAAGCGCCCAATTATCCGACGCGATAAGGCATGAGGCCCGCTGCGCGCCTGCAATCGGCCATTGAATTGGTCGATCAGATCATCCTTGCGGCCCGCGACGGCGGTGCATCCGCGGACCAGATTGCCAAACGATTTTTCGCTGAGCGGCGCTATGCGGGGTCAAAAGACCGCCGCGCTGTGCGCGATTTGGCGTGGGGCGTCATACGGCGGTTTGGAAAGCGTCCCGCAACCGCACGTTCCGCGTTTGCCGCGATGGCGGATGCTGATCTTGAGCTGGCGGCTTTATTTGACGGTAGTGATTATGGTCCCGCGGTCATCGACCCGGCCGAGGCACGCTCAACGGGTGGCGCTTTGCCGAAATGGCTAAAGCCGTTGTTTTCCGTGCATATTAACGAAGCCGAACAAGCGTCCTTGCTTGACCGCGCACCGATGGATCTGCGCGTGAACGCGCTAAAGGCCCGCCGCGAGGAAGTTGCCGCGGTGCTGCCCGAGGCGGAGGTTTTGCCAGCTCTTGAATTTGCGCTTCGTCTGCCCGGCGGTACGGCGATTGACAACCATCCTGCTGTTGAAAATGGTCAGGTCGAAATTCAGGATTTAGGCAGTCAGTTGATAGTTGAGGCATGTCAGGCAAAGGGGTTGGGCACTGTGCTTGACCTATGCGCTGGCGCAGGCGGCAAGACGCTGGCCTTGGCTGCGGCTATGCGCAACTCAGGCCGCTTGATTGCCACAGACACAAACCGCAACCGTTTGGACCAGCTTAAGCCGCGTGCGGCTCGGGCAGGTGCAACGAACGTTGAAACACGGCTGCTTAACCCGAATAAGGAAAAGGACATGCTGTCCGATCTTGCGGGTGGCTGTGACCTCGTTCTCATCGATGCTCCGTGCTCAGGCAGCGGAACGTGGCGGCGCAACCCCGAAACGCGCTGGCGCCTAGATGCCGCCCGTTTGAAACGCGTAATTGATGAACAGGCAAAGCTTCTCGACATCGGTTCGGAAATGGTCGCGCGTGGCGGGCATTTGGTATATGCGGTGTGCTCGTTGATTGAAAATGAGGGCAAAGGCCAAGTGGCTGCATTTTTGAAATCGCATAAGGGCTGGCGCGCTTCTGAAACCGGCGTTTCAATGGGCCGCGCGGATGGCGACGGCGTGTTGCTGACGCCTATGTATGATGGCAGTGACGGATTTTTCTTCGCGAGGCTTCAAAAGCTGTGATAGCGTCAATTTTCGAACGAATTTGGATATTTTTTATGCGCTTTTCGCCTGCAGCTATTGCCCTTTCGCTTACCTTTGCAATCATGTCGAGTGCGAGCATTGGCGGACGGGCGGACTTTGACGCCCGCTCAATTGCGTTATTGAAAACGGGCGATCAGGAAGCCAGCGCTGGCCGCCTCGATATTGCGATTGGCTGGTACGAGTCCGCGCTTGCGGTCGATCCGCGCAATGGTGCTGCCTATGTTGCAATGGCACGTGCTGTAAAGACCCAAGGGTTGGAGGGGAAGGCGGTCGGCTTCTACAGAGAAGCGCTTGAACTTGAACCGAATGATCAGATTGCCTTGGCAGAACAGGCCGATATTTTGATTTCCAAGGGTGCATTGGAAATCGCGCGTAAGAACATTGCACGGTTGAGAACGCTGTGCCGCGCCAATTGTGCCGCCCCAACACGCCTTTCACTTGCGATTGATGCTGCGTCCCAGAAACAGCAAGCACAGGCCAGTGCCGTTGATCTCAAAGCGACTTTGGGTGCTCCGCTGGAGCCAAAGGCGAACTAATTTTGCCTTGAGTACTGCCTAAATCAGGTCGGCAAATTCCGCGAGAATATTTTCGTATAGCCGCTTTTTGAACGGTACTATGAGTTGCGGCAACATCGGCGCATCCACCCACTGCCAGCTGCTAAATTCTCGATGCTCGGTTTCAATGTTGATATCCGCATCGGTGCCTTTGAACCGCATCAAAAACCAGTTTTGCCGTTGACCGCGATATTTGCCCTTCCAGATCCGCACGATCATGTCATCAGGCAAATCATAGAAATGCTCATCGCGGCTCCGGGCCAGCACGTCGACCAAGTCTGCACGGACCCCAGTTTCTTCAAACAATTCCCGTAATGCGGCGGTCTCTGGATCCTCGCCGTCATCAATACCGCCTTGTGGCATTTGCCAGGCGTCCGTGCCTTCGGGCCGGTCCAAGCGTTGGCCTACAAATATTTTGCCTTTCATATTGACGAGCATGATGCCGGCGCAAGGCCGGTAGGGAAGATCTTTAAATGTAGTGGTCATGCCGCGGGCGTTACTTCAGCGAGCATGATTTTCAAAGCCCTGATATAGCCTTCAACGTCAGTTTGAGCCGAAGGAATGGCTTGGCGAATGTTGATATGGCCATGAATATTGCCATCGGCACTAATGTGCTGAACATGAACGCTGGCCTGTTTTAGCTTTTCGACATAAGCAAGGCCTTGATCGCGCAAGGGGTCTAAGCTGGCGGTGGTCACAAGGCTTGGCGGCATGCCTTCGTGCGAAAAGTTCAGCGGTTCGGAACGATAGTCACCCGGCGATGCCGCATGGCCTTCGCCAAAATACACCATGGCTTCTTCCGTCAGCAAAAAGCCATTGGCAAACTCGCGCATGCTTGGCCAATCGGCATCAAGCGTGACAACGGGATAGAGGGGGAATTGCACCAATACGGGAACGGCAGCAGGCTTATCGCGCAGCGCCATAGTGGTGACGATGGTCAAATTGCCCCCCGCACTGTCGCCCGATGTGACGAGTCCTGTGACATCTAGTCCGAGTTCTGTCGGGCTGGAGGCAATCCAGCGCGTCGCGGCCTCGCAATCTTCTGCCGGTGCGGGGAATGGATATTCTGGCGATAACCGGTAGTCGATCGAGATAACTGGCAGGTCTAATAAGCGCGCGACTTCCGCGCAATAGGGCTCGTAGGTATAAAGGCTGCCGATCACGAAGCCGCCGCCATGGTAGAACACCATGACTGGCCCCGCGCCACGGTCGCTGCGGCTGTCGTAAACGCGGGCGGGGATATTGCCTGCGGGGCCGGGGATTTCAATGTCGCGGATGACCGCAAGTTCGCCCACTGGCGCGTCGGCAACGTCGCGCATGGCCGTTGTCATCGCGCGCGCCTCATCGGCAGAGACTTCCCAGAATTTAGGGCCAGGAACTGCGTTCAAAAACTGAAGGAACAAAGCCACATCAGGGCGGACGAAGGGGTCGGTTATAGTCATCTCCATCTCCATTTTGTCCGCGTGATAGGGCGGTGCGTGCGGTGGCTCCAGCACATTGAATAGCAAAATTTTTATTAACATATGGGCTGACGACATAGCCACTTCGTGATCTAAACCCTTACGTGAACAAAATCTCTCATATTCATAACGCCGTATTGCCATTTCACGATGTTTCCGTCAGCGCAAGTAAATGGATAATTTTACACATAGCCTCGTTGGCGCATTGCTGGGCCAAATGGGCTTGAAGCGGAAAACTGGCCTTGCGATGCCAACGCTGATTATTG
>CALGEE010000140.1 GCA_937881525.1 uncultured Sphingomonadales bacterium
GATGAACAGATCGGTCAAGGCATCGACCACGTCGACGGAATTGAGCTTTCGTTTGCGGTGTTTGTCAAAGAAGTTGTCCGCCGATTTCATGCAGCGTCTCTGATTTCGGGGACGCTGATTTCAGTTTCTGGATTGAGCCAAACGGGTCCAGCAGGTTGCCAGTTGCGGGTTTTGCCAGTCCAGCGTTTCGGGTTTTGTGATCGGGCATTCGCATAGAGAATGGCGCGATTGACCAGCGTTGCACGATCATGGCCAGCATGGCGCGCGGCTGGTGTGACGAAGCGAATGGCGCTGTGCAAGTGCTCGCCGTTATACCACGTGGCAAAGGATTTCACCCAAGCTTGGGCGTCCTCTTTGGTTGCAAACCCTTTGTGCGGCCAGTCCGGGCGATATTTGCAGGTGCGGAACAGAGCCTCCGAGAACGGATTGTCATTGCTGACGCGCGGTCGGCTGTAGGACGCGATGATGCCAAGCTTTTCCATGGTGGTTTTCATCGTCGCACCCTTCATTGGGCTGCCATTGTCAGCATGCAGAACCAGTGGGCGCAGGGTGCATCCCTCAGCCAGAACCGCCTTGCTGATCAGCATCGCCGCCAGCTCCGCGGTCTCGCGTTCATGAACTTCCCATCCCACGATCTTGCGGCTGAAGATGTCCACGATCAGGTAGAGGTAAAAAAACATGCCTGCGATGGGCCCGGGCAGCCAGGTTATATCCCAGGTCCAGACTTCGCAGGGCCCACTGGCCTTGTAACTGGCTGGGGGCTTGCGCCGGACCGGCGGTTTGGTCCGACCTCGGTGGTGCTGCTGACCATCTGCGCGCAGGATGCGATAGAAGCTGGATTCCGATGCCAAATACCGCCCCTGATCGGCCAGTTTGGGGACGATCTGGCTTGGCGGAAGGCTGGCAAAATCCACTGAATTGCAGACGTCAAGAACGGCCGCGCGTTCTTCGGCGCTCAGCTTGTTGGCCGGTTCCGGGCGCGGCACAAGGGGGCGCTGATCGGCGTGGATCTGGCCGTCTTTTGTCCAGCGCCGCAATGTGCGATCGCTGATTTCCAGCTCGGCACAGGCTTTGGTCCGTCGCGCGCCAGCAGTGATGGCCTCATTGATCAGCGCAACGGCAGTTTGGCGATGTGGGGTGCTGATCATGCGTCCTCGTCGCCCCCCCAGATCGCTGCCGCCTTTTTTCGCAGAACAAGGAGCGCTGCTGTTTCAGCCAATGCGCGGTCTTTGCGCGCCAATTCCCGCTCCAGATCCTTGACCCGCTTTTTTTCTTCTTTGGTCGCTCGACCAAGACGCGCGCTGCTGGCGCGGTCCCAGTCATTCGCCTGTTCACACGCTGACCGCCATGCCCCGATCTGCGCTGGATAAAGCCCGCGCTTGCGGCAGTATTCGGCCAGATCAGTTTCGTTGAGAGCGGCTGTTTCCAACACAGCTGCGAATTTATCACGCGACGACCAGCCCTCAGGGCCTGCATTAGCGTCGGGCATAAGCTGGCCCTTGCCGCGTGCCTCAGCCCGCCACTTGTGCAGTGTCGCCTCAGAAATTCCCTCCTCTTGCGACAACTGCCGAATGGCCATGTTGTTCGGCGGTAGCATGCGCTTCAGCACAGCCGACTTACGTTCCGGTGAGTATCCCAAATCATCGTCCTATCCCGCCCACCTGAGAAATAGAGGAAAAATAGAGCGGCGGACAACTACGCTGACACAGGGAGACACGGGCCACCCATCCTACGAGAAGAGTGTTTCTGAGCGTGTAAAAGGTAGAGGATGTCCTCTATGTTTGCCTGCAAAGCGGTCTGCTTGGATGGGACGTAGGGGAATTGAGAGAAATGGCTCGGTTGCTGATGCTCTTTGGAAAGTGCCTTTTACGTTGGTTGATGCCTCGCAAGACCCCAACGAGATAAGTTCCAAAAGCCGCAAAGCACTGGAATGGCACTGCCCAGCAGCGCATACTTTCAGCGCTAGTCCAGAAGCGATA
>CALGEE010000141.1 GCA_937881525.1 uncultured Sphingomonadales bacterium
CGCTGCGCGGGCGACTTTGCTAACCGTCAGCTACACCACGCTGCGGGACACGATCGTCGGGAAAAACGCCCCTGATGCCGATATCGACAAACTGATCAAGACAACATCGCTTGAGCAGATACTGGAAGACGGTCATGCTGTCATTGACCACCTGCGACAGAGGTTAGGAAAAGAAGAGGTCGCCATTCTTGGGTTCTCGTGGGGATCGCTCGTCGGAGTTAAGCTGGCCGAGCGCTATCCTGAGAAGATATCCGTTTATGTCGGCGTCGGACAGATTGGCGTGCTTGGCGGCGAAGAACTTAACCGGCTTGAAATTATCAAAGCTGCGACGACGGCCGGGGACCAAGCGGCCCTCGATGCGATGCAAGACTTAGGCCCGCGAGCTACGGCGGATGGCCGTCTCAATCTGACCATGATCCGCACTCTGAGATTCTGGGGTCAAAAATATAATGGAATGTGGTACGGACATGACAGTCTTGCAGTCATGACCGGCGCGGCGACCCTTTCGCCACTTTACTGCCCAGCGGAAATATCAGCCTTCGCTGCCGGATCGGCATGGATTGCAGAGAGCGCGATCATGGAAGATATCGCACTGGCTGACATGGGCCTCGTGGGGCGATTGGAAGTACCAGTTGTCATCCTGCAGGGTCGTTATGATCTCGCTACCAATCATGATGCTGCAAGAATTTGGTGGGAGCAGCTGAAAGCGCCTCATAAAAGATTCATTTCGTTTGAACGTAGCGCCCACTTTGTAATGGCTGAGGAACCCGGCCGGTTCTTCACGGCACTTACGACGGAAGTGCTTCCCCTGGCCGGCGGATCACCCGATTTTATCCCAGAGCCGCGGACGCCAGTGGGAGATTACAGGTGAACTCTATTCGTCCTTTGTCCGCTTTTGCTTTATCGGCAATCATCTTGGCATCCGCGGAGGCCCAGCCTCCCTCAGCCAAAGAAGCTCGAGAGGCGCTAATCGGTCAGATAGCGGCAGCAACAGAATCAGACGGACCTGGATGTGTCGCTGGCATTGCCTCGCGGGGCAGACTGATCGCTTCGCACGCTTCCGGCTATGCCAATCTGGAACTTATGGTTCCGTTGGGAACCGAGATGGCGTTCGACATCGGATCTGCATCCAAGCAGTTTACGGCGATCTCAGCAGCAATCCTTGTTAGGCGTGGCATGCTAGACTTAGATGCTGACATTCGCACGTACCTTCCAGACATGCACAGGTTCGATCCTCCCATCAGGGTTAGCGACCTGATTTATCATTCGAGCGGACTGCCTGATGTTTATGAGCCGCTATCCTGGCAGTTTGGCGGTGTTGACGCAAACCAATACCCATCGGACTTAATTCCGAAGATGGCGCGCGGGATCAGTAAGCTCAAATTCGACCCTGGAAGCCAGTTCGAATATAGCAACATCGGCTACCTGCTTTTGGCAGAGATAGTTGAAAACGTCAGTGGTGAATCCCTGCGAGCTTTTGCGGATTCTAACATCTTCAGGCCGATGGGAATGACGAGCACGGCATTTCGTGACAATAGCCGCGAGCTGATCCCAAATCGCGCCAGCGCGTACAGTCTGAGTGCTGATGAAAAAATCTGGGAGTGGCGTCACAGCGATTTCGATATCATGGGCGATGGCGGCGTCTATTCTACTCTCGGCGACCTCGCCAAATGGTATAACTTCTTTGCAGATCCCTCTTTGCTCGAAGGAGGAAATGACCTGCTTTCGCTTATTCTGACACCGGGTTCTTACACGGAAACAGGTGCCAGCTATCGGGGCATGCCGATAGATTACGGCTTCGGCGTTCAGATATTGAACTACAAAGGCCAGAAAGTGATCGGCCATCCGGGTGGGTGGGCCGGCTATGCAACCGTGCCCTATTACTTTCCCGAACGAGATTTCGCCATTATCGCTCTTTGCAATATGCAGAGACGCGAAGTGGTAACAGCGGTTCTTAATGAAGGTGCGAGGCTCGCGTCGCCAGACTAGCAGGCTGCGAGTTCGTTGCACAGTGAATGCCCCCCACCCAGTTCAGGCGCGTCGCATTGATAAATGTAACCTTCCGCCCTTGAAAAACGCGCTCCATTGACCGCCTGCTGCATCATGCCGTCGTCATCCAGATCGAAGGCTCAAGCTACAGGCTACGCCAGCATGCTGAGCTCATGCCTGAACATCTGCGTTCAAAATCAACGCTCGTTCCACCGGATCAGGCATCACTATCAAGACCGCGCGGCCGGCCACCGAAAATCAGGAACCTTCAACCCGAAATCTGAAACCGCAAACTGGGGAATTTTACTTCTACCTGACGATGCTGCGAACCGAGGTTAGAAGCCGGATTGTGGCCGAGTACCCCGTCGACCTGTCGCGTCAGGAGATCTTGGGCCATTCGCTGGGAGGGCTTGCCGTGCTGCGCCAGCTGTTGCGCGATCCAGCAGCCTATTCGGGCTACATCGCCTCTGCGCCGTCGATCTGGTACGATGACAAGGCCGTGCTGGCTGATATGGATGGGCTGCCGGACCTGCTCCGCCCGCTTTCGAAAGCACCAACGCTGATCCTTATGGTAGGCGGGGACGAGGAGGATTTGCCGCGGATCGCGCCGGATAACGACACTCTGCCAGCCGCAGTGAGAAGCATATCCACGGCGGAATTGCGGGAGGGCTTACGCATCTCTGCCATGGTCACCAATGTTCAGCAGCTTGATGAGCGTCTTTCAGAGATGGACAATATCAACGTGACGACAGTGGTTTTCCCGGATGAAGACCTTGCGAGCGTCGTGCCCGCCGCAATCAGCAGGGGGCTGCGGCTCACGCTTACGAAGTAGGTTGGGCATGCCGGGTGTGGCGTTCTTAGCACATGCGATGTGGCTTTCTTAACATCCGCCTTGACCTTTTCGGATTATAAATCTTCCGGAGATTTATCAGATTATTCTCCACGTGGTATATGGGGGGCAATATGCGGGATCGGGGGAAGCAGATGGCACAGAATTACGACGTTGCGGTGATCGGCCTTGGTGCATTTGGCGCATCGATCCTCTATCAACTTGCCCGCCGCTCCGTTCGTGTGGTCGGAATAGATCTCTACGTTCCACCGCATGACCGGGGTGCCAGCCATGGCGAGACGCGCATCACTCGCCAGGCGATTGGAGAGGGCGAGATTTATAGCCCGTTGGCAATTCGATCTCAGTCAATCTGGCGGGAGCTCGAGGAAGAGACAGACGAAAGGCTTTTTCTTGACTGCGGTTTTGCTGCGATCGATAGCTCCGGTGGCGTATCTAACCTGCATGGCCGGACGGGATTTGTTGACCGGACGATAGAGGCGGCGGTCAAATTCGATATCGCGCATGAAGTGCTTAACTCGGAAGAAGCGCGTTATCGCTATCCAGGCCTGTTGGTGCCCTATGATAGTAAGATCTATTTTGAGTCAGGCGGTGGTCTGGTTTTTCCCGAACGATGCATCAAAGCGCAACTTTCGCAGGCACGGCGGCACGGCGCTGTGGTCCACACAGGCGAGGAAGTAACTGAAATTTCCTCGCAGCAGGGGTCCGCACTTATAACGACAAGGCTTCATGAGTACCGAGCTGACCAGGTCATCGTTGCCGCTGGCGGCTGGGCGAAATCGCTTCTCGCCGGCCCTGCAACCAGCCAACTAAGGCTGCTGCGGCAGACGCTTCACTGGTTTGAAGCGACACATCCCGAAATATTCGATTCTGCCCAGTTTCCGACCTTCATCTGGACCCACGGCAAAGGAATCGAGGACAGTTTTTACGGATTCCCGAATGTTCAGGGTCTGACACGGGGCGTGAAAGTGGCAACGGAACAATATGGCGACACCATAGATCACCCAGAAGCCTTGCAACGCGAGGTGAGCGTATCCGAGGCAAGTATGATGCATGCAGGCCATGTTTTGGGTAGGCTGGCGGGTGTGACAGATAAGCCTCTAAAGAGCGTTGCTTGTTTCTACTCTCAAACACCTGATGCCGATTTCATAATTGGTCCTGCATCGCTGGACAGTCGAGTTACGCTTGTATCGGCGTGTTCGGGCCACGGCTTCAAGCATTCGGCGGGAGTTGGCGAGATGATAGCTGAGCACCTTTGCGGCAAGGCCGAAATCCCTGCGCAGTTTTCGCCGGCTCGACAAGATGGTGTTCGATGAAGCGCTTGGTTGTTCATCGACCGTCATCTGTATGCCGGAGAGGCCTTGCTGGCGGAGGCTGCAGGCAGAAATCTCACCTAACCTCGCTGTTCCGATTTCCCGAGCCAACTCTCACAGACGCGCAACATCCAGAGATCCGTCTTGGTGTCCACTATCGATAGTGGGCACCATCACCCTCTATCGAACGCACCAGCATCAATGGATAAGGAAGGGCCGCAAGGTCGGTCAGGCCGGACGCTTACGATGAAGGAAATCCGTCGACGAACCAAAGTTGGCAAGCGATGGGGTGAACGCTCTCCCCCAAAAAGAAAAGGCCCCGAAATCCGCAAGGAAAACAGGGGTTTATTTGGGTGCGGGAACAGGATTTGAACCTGTGACCTTC
>CALGEE010000142.1 GCA_937881525.1 uncultured Sphingomonadales bacterium
ACAATATCTCTTACCAGCGAAGACGTTTTGGCAAGCTGATAGTTTGGGGATCTGCCGCGCTGATGTTCTTTGTTGCAGGCTTACAAACTGCCGATCAAAACGGATGGATCGACCTCGGATTCGAAACATGGCGGCCAACCCTTTATGCCTATATTTTCTGGGGAATTTGCCTATGCGCAGGTCAGGTCATTGCACGTGGCGAACATGGGAAACGTACACTTTTTGTATTGCCTGCCGCGCTTTTTGTTGTGTCGATGGTGGTTTTTCCACTGCTATTTGGGTTGATTATAGCGTTCTCAGATTGGAACCTCGCGTCACCTAATGGCAGGCAATTCAACGGCTGGAACAATATTCGACAAATGTGGGCTGACCCATTCTATTGGAACGCAATGCGCAACATGGTCTGGTATTCGCTTGCCATCATCGTAGAGTATGCTGTTGCCTTTGCTCTTGCACTATTACTGAATGCCCAGATTAAAGGCCGTAAATTCTTCCGGGTCGCGTTTTTATTACCGCTGATGCTGTCGCCGGTTGCTGTTTCATGGATGATTGGCAAATCAATGCTAGAAAATCGATTTGGCCCGATAGCACGTATGCTACGCGAAATGGGCGTGGACAACCCGTCGTTCTTTTCTACACCCGAAATTGCTCGTTTAATGATCATGCTCATGGATGCGTGGACATACATACCATTTATGATGATCATGATCCTTGCCGGACTCCAGGCCATTCCCAAAGAATTGCATGAGGCCGCCGAAGTGGATGGCGCCAGCGCTTGGACACGGTTCTGGGAAGTGACATTCCCGCTGATGCTGCCAGTGTCGATCACCGCTATCCTGATCCGCATTATTTTCAAATTAAAGCTTGCGGATATTATTATCAATATAACCTCCGGCGGACCGGGCGGCGCAACCGATAGCGTCACATCGTTCATTTTCCGCGAATACCGAGATCGGTCAAATGTCGGATACGGAACAATGCTCGCAATGTTTTATTTGGTTGTTATCGTGATTGCGATGACAATACTGATCAAGGGGGCAGACCGCTGGATGCGACCGAGATACTAAGATGTCAGATCAGATTTTCCACGATAGC
>CALGEE010000143.1 GCA_937881525.1 uncultured Sphingomonadales bacterium
ACCCGCTCGACTTTCATGGATCGGGTATCAAACCGGACTGTCCGCTCCCGACCCAATTTCGGACGCAAAGTGGGGCAATTATTCTCTCTAAAGCCAGACATAGATCCATCTGCCGTTGAACCAATCCGATAATCAATAAGCTTTGTCAGCCTGAACGCCGCTTCAATAGCGTCCAGAATAGAAGCAAAATCACGCTCACCCCGATAGCCGTGTAGATCGCTGGGCTTGGATTGCTAAGCGTACTAATTGAGCCTGCATAGGCGACGATGAAGGCGAAAGGCACTACCCCGACAGCGTAACCAAATAGAAAACGTGGGAAGCGGGTGCGCGCAATTCCGGCAAGTGTGCAGCTAAGTTCGGGCAGGATTGGCATGGCCTGACACACAAACAACAATAGCAGATCATTGCGCGCAAAGGCCGTTTCAATCTCTGGCAGGCGCTTTTCATCCTTGAACAATCGCATCAGCACGGGGCGGCCAATGCGATATCCCATTCCATAGCCTGTCACGCCCAATAGCATCAGCCCCGTCGCCGAAGCTAAACCACCATAAATCGGCCCCATCAGAAAACCCGCAAAAAGGATCGTAGTCATCGTCGGCACGGCAATAAGAAGATCTATAAGCAACAGTCCGACAACTAATGCGGCAAGCCACCAAGGGTTGATCGACTTTGCCTGTTGCAAAAAAGCCGAGACGCCTTCCTCGGTAATAAGCCCGGTGCTTTTGATGATGATAAAAGTGGACGCGAAAGCCAGCGCCAGTATCACGGCGATTTTGATGAGATCCTTCATGATGCTTTCAATATCCTGCGGGGGATGAAGGGAGCCAGCCAGCCCAATATACGTAAAAGCTGCGCCTTGCCTATATAGACTTCATCATGACCCTTTCGAATGCCAGCGATGATGGCGCGCGCAGCTGTATCAGCTGGCAGTTTGCCCGTGCCGCGTCCCTTGGTCATTGGCGTATCGACCAGAGGCAGGATAGCCTCAATCACGCGCATTTGGCTACCTTCACTTTGATAACGCATGCTTTGGGAGAGGCTATGGATGGCCGCCTTGGTGGCGCAGTAAAGAGCCGTCGTGGTCTTTGGGAAGAAGGCAAGGCCGGAAGAGATGTTCACGATAGCAGAAGGCTCAGACAGTGCCGTAAATTGGGGCATGAAGGCACGCGCAATAATCGTGGGTGCTAGAACGTTGATGGCTATTTCATCAATCAGCATATTGGTAGCAAGCGCCGGATTGTCTAGCCGCATTGGCAGCTGTAGCCCGGCATTGTTGATGATTATGCGAACGTCGGGATATTTGGCCAAGAGAGCCGACGCCATTGCCTCCACGGCCTTTGGATCCGCAAGGTCACAGTCATAGCGCGTCAGGCCATCCTCTGCCGGAAGCGCGCTAGCCGTCCGCGACACAGCAATTACCTTGTGGCCGCTTGCTATAAGTTGGGATAACATCTGTGTTCCAATGCCGGATGTGGCTCCAGTCAGCAGGACAGTTGTGGGTTGGGCAAACAATTCAGGCATAAAAATCCATTCTAAATTTTGTTTTCCTTGGCAAAGTACCCGCGATCTGGAATTAACTTGGGTTTATTCACTATGATATTTGACCCTTCTTTTTTGATTGACCTTCTGCGCCAAGAGGCACAGGTAGCGCGGCTATGGCATCCGCAACGCAAAGCCGCGGGAACGACGCTGTTTGACCAAGGCGCTATGGCAACGCACGGCTGGATTTTGGAAGGCGGTTTGGTCAAGCTCAGCTATGTGACAGCAGACGGGCAAGATTGGATCAAAAGCTTTGTTGCGGACCGCGGGCTGTTTGCTGGCAATACCGACATTTCAGCCAGTGAGCCTAATCGCTTTAGCGCGGTATGCTTGGAAGAAAGCGTAGTCGTCGCCCTGCCAATCGATTGGTTAGCACAGCGCATAGCGGGCAATCCGGACATTCAGTCGGCGTTAGTGGCATTTTCACTTTGGCTACAGCAGCGCAAGCAGGAGCGCGAAGAAGCGTTGCTCTGCCTGAGTGCAGAACAACGCTACCTTGCATTTCTTAACGAACCATCTTTGCTAGCTCGCCGCCTTAGACAGAATGATATTGCCCGCTATATTGGCATTACAGCGATTGCGCTGAGCAGAATTCGGAAGCGTCAATTGGCTTGAATGTTGGCGATTTGGTTCCTCCGCCTAGCATGTTTCAATGTCAGGAAATGAACCGAGCAAACTAAAAGCCGCCTATCAGCACCCCACCCAGTTGTCGTCGTTCAGAAGGTGGTGACGGTCGCCTGAAAGCTGCTGCTGCGGCGATTATGGCATCAGTCTCAGATTGATGACCTGAATTGGGCCGATTGAGGACTGTCTGCATACTGACCAATATTTGCATCAAACTGCCGCTTGACTACGGACCCAACTTTTTGATCCTGAGATTAATGGGGTTGTACAAACCGGACGCCTAGCAACCTGCTTTAGCTGCTCGGGACTCGCCAACAGGCTAGGCTCGATCCAAGGAGAACAGTCTGTACTCAACTCCGCTGCTGGTCTCACGTCCTTCTCCCACTGCAAGGGTGGAATTCAGCCAGTCGTATCGCTCATCGCCAGTTTCAAACCGTGCCAGCACCTGGAACAGCGTTTCGCCGAACTCTGCATCTTCGCCCCGTTCGATTTTCGCGGCGAGGGCCTCATCGAAGCGGTAGAGCCCCTGGTAGCTGAGGTGGATCAGTGCACCTTCATGGGTTCGCAGCGTCTTGCGTACGTCAAGATTCGCCAGGCCATCTTTGCCAATCGTCATCCAGTCTCCTCCGCCCGGGAGGATCTCGCCGCGCAGCCGCTCGCCCTCGAATGTACCGGCACCGACGATATAGGTGCGCCGTATTCCAAACGGCCCGTCACCGATCTCCTGAACGTCAGTGATCGAATTGCGGAAGATGAGCAGCGGCTCAAGCCGCATGGTTCGCCTCCTCTTCGCGCAGGCAACGAACGAGATTGATGCACATCAGGACCGAGATGCCGATGAGGGGGAGGGAGGCGACAAGCACGGCAGCGGTCACTACCTTGGTGCCGCCCTCAACCGACATAAGTGCCACCGGGAGGATTCCGACGACGAAAGCCCAGAACAGACGGTGCCAGCGTCCTGGGTCCTCGCCCGGGCCCAGCCGCCGCGTGGCGCTGGATGCCAGCGCATAGGCCGCGCTGTTGTAGGTCGTGGCGACAAAAATGATGCACAGCAAGGCAAAGACGAGCAGCACCAGCCCGCTGGCGGGCAGGTTCCCGATTACCGCCGCGATCGCCTGAGCGGGATCGACTTCGCTCATGATCTCGCGCACCGGCACGATGCCGTTGAGGTCAAGGTAGAGCGCGTAATTGCCGAGCACGATGTAGAACACCCATGCCCCCAGGCTGCCGAACAGTGCCATCGAAAGGATCAACTGGCGCAGGGTACGTCCGCGCGAGATGCGGGTGACGAAGATGCCGACGAAGGGGCCGAAAGCGAGCCACCAGGCCCAGTAGAAGATCGTCCAGTCCTCGACGAAGCTGGAGCGACGCATGGGCTCGGTATAGGTGAGCATGGCGGGCATGTTCTGCAGCATGAAGCCGATGCTCTCAGTGCCCGTGCGCAGGATGAACAGCGTTGGCCCGGCGATCACGATGTATGCGAGCAGTCCGAAGGCGAGGACAACGTTGAGATCCGCCAGACGCTGGATGCCTTTCTCGAGGCCAAGGAACACGGTGCCAGCGAAGAGGGCAACGCAGATCGCTACGATGGACACGTCGAGCCCGAAGGAGCGTGTGAGGCCGAGTGCCTCGGCGCAGGCAGCCGAGATCATCGGGATCGCAAGACCCATCGATGTCGCTGCACCGGCCAGCAGGGCGAGCATGAACACCGCATCGATGGCGCGCGCGCCGGGATGCTCCTCGCGATTGCCGACGAAGGTGGAGCACGATGCGCTGAAGCGGAGGAAATTGACCCGCCGGGAATAGAACGGCACCGATATGGCGACCGTCGGCAAGGCATAGATCGTCCAGGCGATCAGGCCCCAGTGGAACAGGCCGTAGGATGTCGCAAAGGACAACGCCTCGGGGCTATCCGGTGCCGCTCCGAATGGCGGACCATCGAGATAGGAAGCCCATTCGATCGTCGCCCAATAGACCAATCCCGCGCCGACCCCGCCGCAGAACAGCATGGCAACCCAGCTGAAGGTCGAGAATTCCTGCGCAGTTCCCGGACCGCCGAGGCGGTGCGAGCCATACCGGCCGAACGCGATCCAGCCGAGAAAGACGACGATCCCGATAACCGTCCAGATATAGAGGATGCCGAAATTGTGGGCGATCCAGTCATAGGTGCCGGTAATGACCGTACCGGCCTGCGCAGGCCACAGCATGATCGGGAGGCATACGCCGACAACCACCAGCAAAGCGGTGGCGAAGATGCCGCGATCGATCTGTCCGGCCTCAGACGTGGATTCGCCTATCGGTCCATCATCGCGCATATCGCATACTCCTCCGGATCAGCGGGACGGATGGTATCGCCGAGCTCAAGCGCATTGATCTCCGTGATGGAGGCTTGCGGCCATTCGGGTAGGGCGCTCCCGTTCGGATTGCCGCTGGTGACAAAGGTCACCCAATAGGATGTCATCGCATCCGTGAGCTTGCGGTCGGTCTCATCGCCCGGAAGCCATTCGTCTGGCGTATCGAACATGTAGGGGATCTCGGCCCCGTGATAGGCGCGGATCGAATCCATTCCCGGACGCACGCGGCTGAAAAGATAGAGCCAGGCGGGCTGACCATTGGCGCTGGCATTGCGGGCAATCTGCAGGGATGGGCAGAGGAACTCGGCAGCAGTGATCAGGCGATCGGCGCGGGTTGCCGGATCGGGGTACCTTCCGGTGAGATAGGCATCGACGGCCGATGCGTTCCTGACGGCATATTCGGCGAGGGCCTGCCGATACCGGGTTTCGGTATCCTCGGGCAGGTACATCCGCCACTCGTCGAGATTGGAACCGATCAGCACGGGCACCCTGTCGGCACGAAACTGCTCAGGCTTGAGATGTATGCCGTCAGCTATAGGCGCGAAATAGTGACCGTCCGCTGCCTCCTTGCGAGCTGCGAGCAACTCCTGCCAGGGAAGCGCACGCATCTCGGCAAGCGACTTCGCGCCAGATGCGTCGATGATCGCAGTACCGACCTTCTCGGCTTCGGCGAGCGGTGCGCGGTCCGACGGGCCCAGCGCGCCGCTCTGGATGATTGCTCGCGCGAAAAGACCTTGCGCCTCGTCCATGTCGATTAGGGCAGCAATATCTCCGCCGCCGGCGGATTCTCCGGCCACGGTGACGCGGGCGGGATCGCCGCCGAATTGCCCGATATTGTCTTTTATCCAACGCAGCGCCGCGATCTGGTCGAATAGGCCATAGTGGCCTGAAACTCCGACCGGATTTGCCCGCGAGAGCAGGGGATGTGCCATGAACCCCAGCGGGCCGAGCCGGTACTGGATCGTGACCACAACCAGTCCCTTGGCGGCGAGTTCTTGGCCGAGGTAGTTCGGCTCGAACGAAGTGCCGTTGACGTTCGATCCACCGTGAATCCACACCATGACGGGGGCGGGATCGTCCGACTTCAGGTTCGGTGTCCAGACATTGAGGAACAGGCAGTCCTCGGCAATTTCCTCGATTGCGGAAATCTGGGCATCGGGACGACCGGCTTCGCGCGCTACGTCGCGATACCAATCGGGATTGCCCTGATCCTGTGGACAGGCCGCGCCGAATTGTGTCGCATCGGATATGCCTGACCGTGGATCGTGCGGTACCGGCTGTTTCCATCGCAGCATGCCGACCGGCGCGGCAGCATAGGGGATGCCACGAAAGACCGCGACGCCATTGTCGAGTTGTTCCCCTCTGAGGGTTTCGCCTCCTGCACGCAGCTCAGGCGCGGGGTTCGATACCGCATTGCAGGCAGCGATTGCGGCAGCCAGCGCGAGTGCAAGCAAGCGACCTGTCCATCGCATCGGATTCACGGCATACTCCCTCTCCACCTCCACCCTGCGTCAGTCTGCCATTTCAGACAAACGACAAATCGCTGAAGATCGATGAGGTTTTCTCAAGCGTCGACATGCTCCATGGCAGGATCAACGAGGTGGACGAGATCGGGGTCCTGCTTCACTTCCCCAATCAACCACTCGCGAAACTGCCGGATCTTGCGGATGCGCGCGCGGCTTTCGGGATAGATCAAATACCATCGACCGACGACCGGGACCTCGAGTTCCGGGAACGGGTTGACGAGCAGTCCGGCTGACAAATCCTCGCCGACATAGGGCTGCATCGCCAACGCCACGCCGAGGCCGCGCACAGCCATCTTGAGCGCGTGATCGTAACTGTCGAAGCTGATGCCGGAATCCGGATCGATGCCCTCAGTGCCGGTGGCGGCAAGCCAGCTTCGCCAGTCGTCCGCGGAGGGATAGACCTGAATGATCGTCTGGTTCGCCAGTTCGGCTGGCGACTTGAGTGTCTCTTCGTTCCTGAGCAGAGCAGGGCTGCAAACCGGGAACATGCGGGGGCTGAGCAGGTAGTCGTAGCGTATCTTGCAGGCTTCTGGTTCGCCAATCATGATCGCAAGGTCGGTGTCCTGTTCAGCGAAATCGACGTTCCATTGCGAGGTCGTCAGGCGCACGGTGATTTCTGGATGTTTGGCCTCAAACTTGTTCAGCCGGAGCATCAGCCAGCGAACCGCGAAGGTCGAATAAGTCTGAACCGTCAGTACATCGTCACGGTCGAGACGCGACAGCATGCGCGTGCCCTCGGCCATGTGATCGAACGCCTCCTGCAGGAACGGAAAGAACTTCTCTCCCGCGGGGGTCAATTCGACCGCTCTTGTACGGCGATGGAAAAGTGCTGTTTGCAGGTATTCTTCGAGGTGCTTGACCTGGTGGGAAATCGCCGATTGCGAGACATTGAGTTCTTCCGCCGCGAGCTTGAAAGAACCCGTTCGCGCCGCGGCCTCGAAAGCGCGCAGAGCGTTGAGTGGAGGAAGCTTGCGGGACATAATGCTCGATCTATGAGATTTTTTGATCCAAAATGCAAATATATCGTTCGTCATGTGCTGGGCTGCGTGTCAGGCTCCGGAGCATGGGAGACGTTCGCAGTGGGCGAACCGGGAGGAAGAAAGTGAATTCTGCTGTAAGTGCTGGCGGCCAGCCCCGCGCCGGAGTGCTCGGCGCTGCCGAACTGCTTGGGCAGGGCCGACTGGCAGAGGCGGAGGCGTCATGCCGGGATATCCTAAAGCGTGATCCGCTGGATGTCAGCGCCATGTGCTTACTGGCCGATATCGGCCTCAGGATGGGAGCGTTAAGCGATGTCGAGAAGCTGCTCGGCCGCTGTCTCGATCTGGCACCGGACTATCACCTGGCGCGGGGTCACCTAGCGCATTTCCTGTTCAAGAGGCATCGTTTCGACGAGGCATTGATCGAGATGGACCGAATCGATGCGGCTGGAGCGGGGAACATCTCGCTGCTACTGCTAAGGGCACAGCTCTACGTGCGGGTGGGGCGAACCGAAGAAGCGCTGACTCTCTATCGCGAAGCCGAGGGGGGCGGGCTGCAATCGGCGTCGCTGCAGATGAGCCTCGGCCACACGCTCAAGACGCTGGGCCAGCAGGCGGAGGCTATTGCGGCTTATCGCGAGGCAATCCGTCTCGATCCGACTGCGGGCGAAGCCTATTGGAGCCTTGCCAACCTAAAGACCTATCGCTTCTCGCCTGACGAGATCGCAGCCATGCGCGGGGTCGCTTCTGACGAGAATGTCGGTCGGGAAGAGTTCCTCCATACCTGCTTTTCGCTCGGCAAGGCGCTGGAGGATGCAGGCGAATATCACGAGGCATTTCTGCACTACCGCCGCGGCAACGCGGTGAGGCGTCGAACTGTTCGCTATGATGCAGATGCGCACCGGCGCGACATGCATGCGCTGATAGAGTTCTTCACGCCTGAGAGAGTAAGCTCTTTGGCGAACAGCGGGTGCGAAGCGCCGGACCCGATCTTCATCGTGGGTCTTCCTCGCGCAGGATCGACGCTGATCGAGCAGATTCTTGCTAGCCACAGCATGGTCGATGGGACGCAGGAACTTCCCGATCTGATCTCGATTGCGCGCCGCCTCGCCGGCAAGAGCAGTCCGGACGACCAATCTCATTACCCGCAAGTGCTGGCGGAGATGTCGCACGATAAGCTCCGCGCGTTGGGAGAGGAATATCTGGAACGGACCAGAGTGCATCGCAGCGGCGCGCCCTATTTCATCGACAAGATGCCCAACAATTTCGCGCATGTTGGCTTGCTCCATGCGATCCTGCCGAATGCCACCGTGATCGACGCGCGACGCAACCCGATGGACTGCTGCTTTTCCGGCTACAAGCAGCTGTTCGCCAAGGGGCAGAATTTCACCTACTCGCTGCGCGACATCGGCGCCTATTACCGCGATTATGTCGAATTGATGCGGCATTGGGAGAAAGTCATGCCGGGCAAGGTGATCCGCGTCTTCAACGAGGATATGATTGCCGATCCGGACGCGGAAATCCGCCAGTTACTCGAATCTGTTGACCTTCCCTTCGAGCAGGCCTGTCTCGACTTCCACAAGACCGATCGCGCTGTGCGAACGGCCAGTTCGGAGCAGGTGCGTCAACCGATCAATGCCAAGGGCGTCGATCGCTGGCGCAATTTCGAGCCGCATTTGGACATGCTCAAGGAGTCGCTCGGGCCTGCACTGGTCGGATATCGCGAGTGAGCATATCGCAACTGCATTCGATCATCCTTGTGTCGTCGATTAACTAATACATTATAAAGCAATGCAATGAGTCCGTTACATGATAATCATGAGTGAGATCGATTCATGTGTCGTTGACGAAACGTCTTTTGTAAGCGGGCGAGACTTCGGCCACAAATCCACCATTGGAGGGCCTGCGTGGGCAGGCGATCGGAGGGAGGATAAGACATGAGAAATCGGGAAGCAGCGCGTTCGGGCTTTGCAGGAGTATCGGCGCTCGCGCTGGCAACCGCAGGCCTCGCCATACCGTCAGCTGTTGCGGCGCAGGAAGCAGTCACAGAGGAGGCCGATGAGAGAGGCCTCAATGTCATTGTCGTGACCGCGCAAAAGCGCACCGAGGACATGCAGGACGTGCCCGTCAGCCTCCAGGTTCTCGGAGGTGAAGCACTCGAGCAGCAAGGTGTCGCCAACTTTGAAGACTATGTCGGCCTTCTTCCCAGCGTATCATTCGCCGGACAGGGACCGGGCAACAGCCAAGTCTTCATGCGCGGGATTTCCGCCGGTGGAGGCGTAAACAAATCGGGTTCTAGCCCCAGCGTTGCGGTCTATCTCGACGACCAGCCAGTGACCTCCATCGGCCGAGTGCTTGACGTCCATATGTACGACATCGCACGGGTCGAAGCTGCGGCGGGGCCGCAAGGCACGCTCTACGGGGCAGGTTCACAGGCAGGTACGCTGAGGATCATCACCAACGCACCTGAGTTCGGCAGTTTCGAAGGGGGTGTGGATGCCAGCCTTAGCACGACCCACAAGGGCGAGGAAAGCTATTCGATCGAGGGTTTCGCCAACTTTCCCTTAGGCGACAATGCCGCCCTGCGGGTCGCGGCATGGCATGTCTATGACGGCGGCTATATCGACAACGTCCCGGCTACGTTTACCTTCACCGCCCAGAATGTAACTGTCGACAATGCGCCGTATGTCGAAGAAGACTTCAACACCGAGAAGAACACCGGCGCCCGCGCGGCGCTCAGGATCGAGCTAGACGACAGCTGGAGTGCGACCGCAAAAATCGCGCACCAGAGGCAGAAGACCAACGGCGTGTGGGACCACGATCCCGACGATGTCGGCGACCTGCAGGTCGAGCGCTTCTTCGAAGACAAGGGCAAGGACCAGTGGACGCAGGCTGCGCTGACAGTTCAAGGTGAAGTCGGCGGCTTGCAGTTGACTTATGCAGGGTCCTACCTCGACCGTGAGGTCGATTACGACGTCGATTACTCGGCCTATTCCGAGTACTCGGCCTATATCCCCTACTACACCTGCTACAGCACGGGCTCGCTCGATTTCACGACCTGTACCGACCCGCGCGAGCAGTTTGACAGCGATGACACCTACAAGGTGATGACCCACGAGTTTCGCATCCAGAACGACGCGGCAAACCGGTTGCGGTTCATTGCTGGCGTGTTCTATCAGAAGGCAGAGCACGACTATCTCAACATCTGGCACATTCCCTCGATCCCGCCCGAGCGAAGCGTCAATGCCAATCCGCAGTTGAGCGGCTATCCCGACGATACCTATTTCGTCACTGACCAGTTGCGCACCGAGAAAGAACTGGCAGGTTTTGGCGAGGTGTCATTCGACATTACCGAGCAACTGAGCGCCACCCAGGCATCCGCGTGTTCGAGACCAAGAGCTCGC
>CALGEE010000144.1 GCA_937881525.1 uncultured Sphingomonadales bacterium
GGGCTGAAAGAAAAACGGACCCAAGTCATATGACCAAGGTCCGTTTTTCCGCAACACTGATGCTACCTATTAGAATTCAAATCGAGCAAGGAAAGTGAAGCGTCGATCGTTCCGGAACGCCGAGCGCGTTGCGCGGGTGCCGTCAAAATCGATTACTTGTGATGTCTGCGTGACTTCATCAAGCAAGTTTACGCCCTGAATACCCAGTTTCAATTGCTTGGTCACAGAAACAAAGATTGATCCGTCAAGCTGCCCTGTTGCTTCGCCATAAATGGGCGAGAACGGGAAGATGACGTCGCGCGGTGTCTGCACAAATTCAGACCGCCAGTTATACGCCAAGCGGAATGACAATGGACCTTTTTCGTAAAATCCGACGGCATTGATCGTATGTTTCGAGACGCCAGCCAACGGCAGGCCACCCGAAAGCGGGCTCTGTTCAGAACCAAGCGAAGCGTTGTTGAAATCGCCCGCATCGACATAGGTATATGTCAGACCGGCGCCCAAACCGCTTAATAGGCCAGGCAGGAAATCGTAAGTTTGCTGATAAGCAACTTCAACACCCTTCAATGTTCCGCCGTCGCTATTCACCGGTGCGTTGAACAGAATATCGGTGTTGACGCCCTTCGGCGTGACAAATGGACGCACTATGGCGCCGCTATTCACGATATTGCTGATATCCTTTACAAAGCCGGATACCGTCAACGAGCCAATTTCTGCCCAATACCATTCGACAGAAAGGTCATAGTTCACCGATTCAACAGGGCGCAGGAAGCGGTTACCCGTATTGATGGCAAGCAATGGACCCGTGGCCAAAAGCCCACCGGCGCGCAGATTGTTGGTGTTGTCATATGCACCGCCACCCGATGTGAACGCGGATAGATCTGGCCGGGAAATACCCTTGGAGATTGCACCACGCACCAAGACGCCATTGCCAAAATCAAGCTTTGCGTTGAAGTTGGGCAGCCAGTTTGTGTAGCGAATGTTGAGCGGGTCGGAAATGACCTCTCCTGTAAACAGCGACGCATAGGTCGCTTGGCGCGCGTCTGACAAGCCGCAATAGCCAGGCACCGGTGTGATATTATTGGCTAGGATAAAGGCACACGAGCCCTGCACTTCCGCCAGTTGGACTATGCCATCACGGTTGCCGTTATTGTCGAAGAACTCAGGCGTCGGCAGGCTGAACGACCCGCCGCTTCTCACTTTGGTGCTGACATAACGCATGCCGAGATTGCCGCTGAGTGTTGTGCCACCAAAGTCGGCACCAAAATCAACGCGCGCATAGGCAGCGGACGTGCTTTCTTCGACGTCCGAAATTTCACCAGCTGTCCATGGACCACCGGGAAGATTACCTGATCGTGCTGAAATCGGGAACCATGCGTTAGGTGTCAGGGCGTAATCGGTAATCGCATTCGCCTGCGTTCGGATGGCGCCGCTCAGATAATCAGCGACCATATTGTCGCCGCCGAAGAAGAAGGCAGAGCCATCGCCAAGCGGAACCGGCGCATTACCGCGCTGGAAGCTGTCACCAAATGGGTTACGCAGATTGGACGAGTTCGGGAAGTCGCGAACATATGCACCACCGCAGCCGAAGGCTTGATAGTCGCCGCAGTTCCAGTTACCGCCACGTCCCCCCCACGGTGCGCCCAAATTGCCCCAGTTGGAGAAATTCGAGCTGCGCGTTACGCGGTTACGGTCACCCCAACGTGCGCCAAAACGTGCTTTTTTGAAAAAGCCGTCATCGCTAACGTCATATTCCGCATCGGCGCGCATGCTGGTCAATTCACCTTCATTCTTCACCTGATTGTCGATGAGGAACCAGTAAAAGGTCTTGCTCGGATCGTTGAAATAGGTCGACGGCGATGTAGCGAGGCCGGGCTGCAAAAACTCGACGAGCGGCGTGCTGCCACTATTGTCGATACGCAAGTCACTATAGGTCTGCATCGCGGAGATGAAGCCATCTTCAGTGCGGTCCGATTTAATATGCTGCACTTCAAAGTTGAAGCGAAGTCGATCAGTCGGGCTCAGCTTGATATGCGCTGAAAAATCCTCTGTCTTTGCCGTGTCTTCGCGTTGGAAGCGCAGCAATTCAGTTGGAATGCCTAGGCCACCGGACTGGGTCAGCGTACCTGCAACGAATTGGTTTCCGTCATAGATGGCGGTTGTGCCCGGCGCGAGTACAGGAAAAAGTCCATCATCATTGACCAACGCGAGCACTGAAAATTCATTTAAAATCGCTTCGGTTTCTGCGCGCAGATATTCAACTGTAACTTGAGCCCGACCGTCGTTGCTTTCCCACTGGCCGACCGCGGAATAGGAATTGCGGTCACGCGTCAGGTCGGTTGTGCGAACGCCGGCACCTTTCGGTACAAAAACAGAATTTGCAGGCGGAAAGTTGGACGCGTTCAAAGGCGTGCCGCTGCCGAAACCGCCGGATCCGACGGGACGCACACGGATACATGGGCCAGTCAGTGAACGGTCGCGATAGCAAGGATCGGTAATTTGCGATGCGTCGGTGCGGGTGGTCAGCTCAGATTGGCTGTATGCGAGTTGCAGGCCAAAGGTACCAATGCCTGTCTCAAATGTATTTGAACCCAGGATGGAAAAGCCCGGCGACCATTTTTTTGCCATGTCACCATAATTGCCTTCAATCGCGCCAGCGACATGAAAGCCGGGTTTGTCGAGTGGCTTGCGCGTCACCAGGTTGACGGAGCCAGAGATATTGCCTTCCAACATGTCTGAGGTCGCGCTTTTGAAAACCTCGACACGGCCCAACAATTCAGGCGAAACGTCATTGAACGACAATTCCCGACCACCATTGGCCGAAAAGATTTCGCGGCCATTCAGGTTCGACAGGACATATGGCAATCCGCGAATAACAACGCCTGAGCCTTCAACCGAAAAGCGGTCGGGGTCATTGCGCTGCTCAAAACGCGAAATGTTGACACCAGGAACGCGCTGCAATGCTTCTGCAACGGAACGATCGGGAAGTGCCCCAATATCTTCGGAAGTGATCACATCAACAAATGTGTCAGAGTCACGCTTTATGCTCTGCGAGTCTGCGAGAGATTTTTTGTAGCCGCTAACGATGATGGCGTCTTCAGCCTCCGCGCTTTCCGACGCTTCAGCGGGCTGATCAGCCGTTTGTGCGAAAACGGGCTGCGCTGCACATAGTGCGATGCTGGAAACTGTCGTCAAGACGGCAAGGCGCTGCGATCGCGATGCTCCGAATAAAGATTTGCGTGCCAAATGATCCTCCCTGGTGTCGATTCGGAGAATATGAATTTCCCCTTACCTTTACATGTATCCAAAATTGAGAGCGTTCACAAGTAGAAAAAATGAACGTTCACAATTTGCAGTTCTGGTTTATATCACTATGTGGGAAGATTAAGGGAGAGGTTAAATGGCAATCGAGCATATCATCATTGTGGGCGGCGGAACGGCAGGCTGGATGGCCGCTGCAGCCTTGTCGCGCATCCGTGCTGGTCGGCCAGTGGCGATTACGCTTATCGAATCGGAAGAGATCGGAACCGTCGGTGTGGGCGAGGCGACGATACCTCCGTTTCTAGACTTTAACCGTCTGCTCGAAATCGACGAGCGCGAGATGCTCTCAATGATCCAAGGCAGTTTCAAGCTTGGCATTCAGTTCGTCAACTGGGGCAAGATTGGTGACAGCTA
>CALGEE010000145.1 GCA_937881525.1 uncultured Sphingomonadales bacterium
GATAGAACCACCGCGCGTACGCCCTTCATGGCTGCTAGCTCTTCGCCGGCCGCAATGATCGCCTGAAACATAGCGGGATCAAGCGCGTTCATCTTGTCCGCGCGGGTAAGCCGGACGTCAGCGACATGATTGTCGATTGCAATAGATACGCGGTCGTTCATGTAGGGCTCCTGTTCAATGCAAATTCTACCAGTGGCAATTGGTCATTGCCAAAATACATTTTCGTGGTGTCGACAAATATTGTCGGCGATCCATAGCCGCCGCGCGCGATAACCTCATCAGTGTTGGCACGCAGACGGGTCTTAACCGCGTCAGTCTGTGATTCAGCGCGCATCGCTTCGCCGTCGAGGCCGACGCTGTTCGCTACGGCAACCAGCACATCCGCGTCATCCAGATTTTCCTGCGCGTCAAAATAGCTTTCAAACGCGGCCCGCGTGAACTTTGTCAGTGCTTGCTGATCACCCTGCAACGTGCACGCCATCCGCATGGCATTGATGCTTTTCGCCGGATGAAACGCACTTGGGAAGTTGATCTCGATACCCGCCAGCGCCGCCCAATCCTTCATCACGCGCCAACTATGTTTGAATTTGGGGTTATCCGCCGCTTCTCGTGCAGCATATACCGACGGATTGACCGAATTAAACACACCGCCAACCAATATCGGCCGCAAGCGCACTGACGCGCCAGTGCGCTCCATTACGCCTGCAAGATTGTGGAAAGCGATATAGGTCCACGGGCTTGAAAGATCATAAAAAAATTCGATGCGATTGCCGCCCATATCACTCTCCGTTCACGTGATGTGCAATAGCATTGCCGTTCATTAATTGAAGCCGAATATTTCAGTCTGCGGCGCTTGGCCCAAGGTTTCTGGGCTTGTCCCTGAATTTGCACCATTTACCTTACTTATGCTTAACCATAGCCTGTCTTAATTTGACTTTAACCATAACGCGTTACAGGTACGGTGGCGCTAAGACGCCCGATTGGTTGGGGACAGGGTCGTGGATAATACATTTGATGTTTGAAGGCGGAGAGACACGGCTATCTGCGCCTGTTGGGGATGCCGCCATTATGCGGCCTAACTCCATCACCACATCAAAGCGGCAGAGCCCCGAAACTCCTAGTTCTGGGGCCAACTGGCGTATGCGTCTTGCGAATTTCGATCTTGTGCCGGACCTTGGCGAGGATATCGGCTCAGTCCGCTGGTTCCGCGGCCTGGCTACATTGACTTTGATAAGCGTTGCCGCGCTTGCACTAGCTCCAGATTATGGTCCAATCTATGGCGCACAACCATCAATGCCGACAGCGGCCGAGTTTGAAGAAGCCCGCGCGCAAATGATCATGCCTATCGCTTACGGTAGCGACAGCGGTAAACGCATGGCCCCTACCGACGCTGTCATCGCGCTGGCGGATAATCCGGAACGGCCGCGCATCGAACTTACGGCAACCTTGGGACGCGGCGACAGCTTTGCCCGCGTTCTCCAACGCTCGGGCGTAAGCGGCATTGAGGCAGCTAATGTTGTGAACATGGTATCGGGCGTAACCGCATTGTCAGATATCGAGCCTGGCACCCCCGTTGACATTGTACTGGGGACACGACCATCGAAAAACCAGCCAAGACCGCTTGAATCGGTGTCCTTTCGCGCGCGCTTCGACCTCAATCTCGAAATCAATCGTGAAAGCGGCGGTTTAAGATTGAGCAAAAGGCCAATAACCGTCGACAATACACCACTACGTATCCGCGGCACCGTCGGCACTGAAGGCATTACCCGTTCAGCGCAGGCGGCTGGCGCGCCGGCACGTGCCATTCAGGACTATCTGAAAGTCATTTCCCAGCGCACATCCCTATCAAGCATCCGGCCGATCGACCAATTTGACATCATTGTTGATTACAAGCGCGCTGAAACTGGTGAAGTCAAAGTGGGCGAGTTGCTATATGCTGGCATGGACCGCGATGGAAAATCCAATATCCAGATGCTTAAATGGACAGTGGGCGGCAACACCCAATGGTTTGAGGCATCGGGCGTCGGTGAATCGAAAGGCACACTCAGTCGCCCCGTAAATGGCCCCGTGACCTCCGGATTTGGTCCCAGACGACACCCGATTTTGGGCTATATGCGAATGCATGCCGGCCTCGATTTCAAGGCAGGCTATGGCCAACCGATTTATGCTGTGTCCGACGGTGTTGTGGCTTTTGCTGGACGCAATGGCGGCTATGGCAATTTTGTGCGGCTCAACCATAGTGGCGGTCTTGCGAGCGGCTATGGCCATATGAGCCGGATAGCAGCGCGTCCCGGCGGCAAAGTGCGGCGCGGGCAGATCATTGGCTATATCGGGTCGACCGGCCTGTCGACTGGTCCGCATTTGCATTATGAACTGTATCGCAACGGGCGGGCTATAAACCCGATGTCAGTCAAATTCACGCAACGCGCGCAGCTTTCGGGCAGCGACCTCGCGCGATTTAAGGGCAGCCTCCAGCGCCTGAAGTCGGTGAAGGCAGGCGCAGCACTGACACCGTTGCAGACTGCGCCAAAGAAAGACGAAGCGCCCAAGCGGGAAATTGACCGGCTGACCCTTCGCGACAGCCAGATGCAGACCGGTGGATAAGGCGTTGAGGAAAGAATGTATCGCCGCTAAGTGTTTTGGATGAGCGACATATCTTCTTTCCCGAACACCCGCCTGCGCCGTACCCGTGTCACGGGTTGGAGCCGCGCGATGGTGCGCGAAAACATGCTTTCTCCTACCGATCTCATCTGGCCATTGTTCGTAACCGAAGGTGAAGGCGTGGAAGAACCGATTGCCACACTTCCGGGCGTCTCGCGTTGGTCAGTTGACCAGATTGTCATGCGCGCTGCCGAAGCTATTGAATTGGGCATACCCTGCATCGCATTGTTCCCAAATACGCAGGCCGACCGGCGCAGCGAGGACGGGGCCGAGGCGTCTAATCCAGATAACCTCATGTGCCGCGCCATTCGTGCGATCAAGCAAGCGCATGGCGACCAGATCGGCGTCCTCACCGATGTCGCGCTTGACCCGTATACCACCCATGGACAAGACGGTTTGATCGATGATGACGGCTATGTTGTGAACGATGAAACCGTAGCGGTACTTGTGGACCAAGCGATCAATCAGGCCAATGCAGGCGCGGACATCATCGCGCCAAGCGATATGATGGATGGCCGCGTTGGCGCTATTCGCAAAGCATTGGAAATGAACGGACACCACAATGTCCAGATTATGTCCTATGCCGCCAAATATGCGAGCGCCTTTTACGGGCCATTCCGCGACGCGGTCGGCTCACGCGGCCTACTAAAGGGTAACAAAAAATGCTACCAGATGGACCCGGCAAATACCGACGAAGCGGTGCGCGAAGTGGCCATGGACATAGCCGAAGGCGCAGACAGCGTCATGATAAAGCCCGGCCTGCCCTATCTTGATATCGTCCGCCGGGTGCGTGAGCGCTTTGACGTGCCTGTGTTCGCCTATCAGGTTTCGGGCGAATATGCGATGATTGAGGCGGCCGTAGCGGCGGGCGCAGGCGACCGTGATGCGCTTGTGCTGGAAACGCTGATGGCGTTCAAACGCGCGGGATGTTCAGGAATATTGACCTATCATGCGGCATTGGCGGCGCGGTTGCTTAAAGGGTAACGCGTAAACGAAACCGTCCTCCGCACTTTAAGCTATGGAAAAACAAATGACCAATCCCCGCGCAGATGTCAGCATCATCACGTTGAATGGCAAAAGTCCGCAAATTCACGATAGTGCCTTCATCGCGCCGGGTTGCCGAATTATGGGTGATGTTACCATCGGCGCAGAGGCCAGCCTTTGGTACAATTGCGTCATCCGTGCGGAGGTAAACCGTGTGGTTATTGGCGCGCGGACAAATATTCAGGACGGCAGCATCATCCACTGCGACGGCCCCATGCCGGGGGTTGAGGACGGCTTTCCAACGATCATCGGCGATGATGTGCTCGTTGGGCATAATGTTATGCTGCACGGTTGTATTTTGCATGACCGTTCCTTTGTCGGCCTATCCGCGACCGTGATGAACGGCGCAGTCATTGAAGGCGATGCGATGCTGGCCGCTGGCGCGATGCTAACACAAGGCAAGCGGATCGAGGCGCGCCAATTATGGGCGGGGTCGCCTGCACGCTTTGTCCGCGAACTCGACGACGCCGCCATTATGGGGATGCAGCTTGGCGTTGCGCATTATGTCCTCAACGCCAAGGCCCACGCCGCTGCCATCTCCGAAGCTTAGAATTGCGCGCGAATTGTGAAGCGGCCATTGATCGGCGCGCCCGTTGAGATATTGTTATTGTTGTGCGCGTCCGAATAATAATTGGCGTCAAGAAGGTTTTCGACGTTCATCTGGAACTGCACCGTGTCGCTTACGTCATAAAATAATGCGGCATCAATCCGCGTGAATGCTGGTAGCTTAGTCGTGTTCGCGGTCGTCCTTATGGCGGCAAACTGGCTCGATTGATGGATGATCCCAAGACCGACCGCAAAGTTGGGGTACAGATCATAGCGGTTCCATAGGCTCGCCTGTTGTTTGGGTACTTGCCCCAAACGCACGCTGTTATTGCCCACCAATTTGGCGTCTTGATAGCTGTAGCCGCCATGTACTTGCCAAAGAGATGTAATCTTACCCGTTGCCGCCAGTTCAACGCCTTGCGTGCGGGTTTTACCGATGTTGATACTCGTCAACGGATTGAATGGGTCAGGCGTAGTGGCGTTGCTGCGTTCCAACTGAAAGACCGCAAGCGTAAGGTTCAAATTGGGCTGCACATCCCATTTTCCACCCACTTCATAGTTCGTGAATTTCTCCGGCGCGAGGTTTTCCTGTGAGACCGTCAGCGATAAAAATTGGTCACCTGAACGTGGCAGGAAAGACTGGCTGTAGCTGCTGTAAAGCGAGATATTTTCCTGCGGCTTAAAGATGACACCAAGCCGTGGGCTTACCTTTTCATCCTTTCGCGCAAAGGGCCGGTAGATTGCGGGAAGCAAATCCGAACCGTTGATGTCGAAACCATCATAGCGAAGGCCAGCAACAACATCGATATGGTCGCCAAGGCTGATCTGGTCCTGAACATAGACTGAGGAGAAGGTGACATCTGACACCGTGTCACGTGTCAGCACGTTGAAAGCAACGGTCGGGAATACCGGATTGGCAAGGTTCAGCGTGCTACCGGAAAGCGCCCCGTTGAAACGGCGGTTTGCGGATTGCTGGTCGCCATATTCGGCGCCGATAAGAATTTTATGCGCCAAAGGACCGGTTGCGACATCCCAGATGAGATTGGCCTGCGCGATGAAATTTTCCCGTTGTGTCGGGTCGCTGTACGCGGCCAAGGCGACGGTACCGTTCTGGGCACTGGCGGCGCCATTTGCATAGACGTTGACATAAGTCTTGTCATAATCGCCATACAACATCGTCCAGCTAAAGCTGAGGTTGGTTGCCAATTGGCCATCAAGCCGAAGCTTCGCAATTTGCGCCTCAAATCGGGTGCGGTTAACGCCGGGCGTGCCAAAAAACTGGTCACGATAGCCTGAAATGGGGCGGTTCGGTTGGCCTGCTCCGGTCGCGATGGACGGGATGCCTCGGTCGGTTGTGCGGTCGTCATTCACATATTCATAGGAGAACCCAAGCTTCCAAGAACCGTTGAGGTTAAAAGCGATATAGGGATTCCATGCATAGCGTTCTCCGCCAACATAATCGCGGTGGCTGTCGAGATTTTCGTAAACCGCATTGATCCGCACTGCTGCGGCCCCACTTAACGGCGTGTTCAAATCTACCGACGCATCATATGCCCCAAAACTGTTGACGCTGGCTGGCCCGGCATAAATGAAATCATCGATCACAGGAGATTTCTGAACACGATTAATGATACCGCCGCCGCCGCCGCGACCAAAGATCATCGCATAGGGCCCTTTGAGTATCTCGACGCGCTCAATATTATATAGGCCGCGATAATATTGCACATCGTCACGTACGCCATCGAGGAAGAAATCTGCGGTGGTGTTTTGACCACGCAAGGTAATCTGATCGCGATTGCCCTCACCCTGCCCCACAGCAGTGCCCGGGATATAGCGCAATATGTCGGCCAAAGAATGGTGCGCCTGATCATCCAATTGTTCACGCGTGACGACATTGATTGTCTGGGGAATGTCGATCAGCGGCGTATCAGTCTTCGTTGCCGTGACCGAGTTTGAGGCAAGATAGCCATCGCCCATGCCGGTAACGATGATTGTTCGGCTATCATCGATCGCATCGACATCATAAGCAGGTTCTTCGGCAAAGACTGGTTGCGCGCATAAGGATGCTGACAACACAGCGATAAGCGACGAAGACAGCCGGAACATAAAAAACCTTTCTATTGAGAATAGTTCGCAAAATCGGTTTCTGGCACTTATTGCGAATCGTTATCATGTGCAACTAAAAAATTTAAATATTTTGGTTTTTTTGGTACAGGTAATCTTAGGCGCGAAACCGATTGCGGCCTCTTAGGAAGAACTCGAAAAATGCATGCAACAATCTGGCACAATCCCGATTGCGGAACATCGCGCAAGACGCTTGCCATCCTTCAGGAAACAGACGGCGTCACAGTTAACGTCATTGAATACCGCAAACAGCCATTTGACCGCGCAACGCTGTTACAGTTATGCGAAGATGCGGGACTAACGCCGCGTGAAGCACTTCGGACACGCGGTTCACCCGCCGAGGAACTGGGTCTTATTGATGGCGCTTCGGCAGACCATATTCTCGACGCGATGGTAGAGCATCCCATTTTGGTCGAGCGCCCCTTTGTACGAACCGATAAAGGTGTTCGTCTTTGCCGCCCTCAGGACAAAGTGCGCGAAATATTGTAAAGCGGTCACGCGACGGCGCGCCGCGGCATTTGGAGTAGCCCAAGGCTGTCAGCAAAAACCTATTGGCCGCCCAAAATAATAGCTCTGGATGTTCTTGCAGCCCAATTGCTGGGCCATGGCAAGCTCGGCTTCGGTTTCCACCCTGAATAAATCAGGCCGCGATTGCGTAAGGTTGTATCTCGCCCGAAAGATACTGGTTACGCGCCTTGGCACGGCTCATCTTGCCTGAGCTTGTGCGCGGCAAGGTACGTGGCGGGACCAGCTCTACAACGCAGTTCATACCCGTAACCGAGCGCACCTTGTCACGGATTTGTTCACGCAACTTTGCGCGCTCGACTTCGTCGGTGGTGCGGCACTGCACCAGCACTGCCGGCGTTTCTTCGCCGCCAGGTGTTGTGACCGAGAAGGCCGCAATGTCACCAGCCTTGAAGCCGGGCAATTGTTCCACCGCCCATTCAATGTCCTGCGGCCAATAGTTTTTGCCGTTGATGATGATCATGTCCTTGGCGCGGCCAACAATGTAAATATAGCCGTTCGACAAATATCCCATGTCGCCCGTATCCAGCCAGCCATCGACCAAACACGCGTCGGTCGATTCCTTGTCGCGGAAATATTCTTTCATCAACGACGGACCAGTACACCACACTTTGCCAATGGTCTTATCGGCAAGTGGCTTGTGGTTCTCATCGCGGATTTCGATGGTCATGTCTTTCACGGCACGTCCACAATTGACGATTGCGCGGAACCGGATCGGGCGGTCAGGCGCACCCGGATGGCCAGTCAGTTCGGTCTCTTCGACCAGCTCAACCTGAATACCTTCGCCCGGCGGCATAATCGATACCGCCAGCGTCGTTTCGGCAAGGCCATAGCTGGGCAAGAATGATGACGCCTTGAAACCGGCATCGCCAAAGGCATCGACAAATGCCTGCATCACGTCGGGGCGGATCATATCCGCGCCATTACCCGCAAGCCGCCATTTTGACAGGTCAAAGCGGGCGCTCACATTGCTCTGGCTTGAAATCCGCCGCGCACAAATGTCGTAGCCGAATGTCGGCGAGTAGCTGATGACCGTCCCGTCGGCGGCGCTGATCACGTCGAGCCACGCCAGTGGACGCCGCGCAAAATCCTCAGTCTTCATATAATCGGTCGAAACCTGATTTGCCACGGGTGACAGGAAACAACCAACAAGACCCATGTCGTGATACCATGGCAGCCACGATACGCAGCGATCATTCTCGGTCACTTCCATACCGTGCGAGTGTGCCGACAGATTATTCAACAAAGCCTTGTGCGTCACCGCAACGCCGTGCGGGAAACGGGTCGAACCGCTGGAATACTGCAAGTAGCAAACTTCGTCGGTGTGCGCCTCGGGCAGTGCGCTTTTCAAGGCAATCAGGTCGCCGAAACTTTCCCAGTCAATGCCCTCCACATCGCAAGCGCGCGCGGCGTCATTTGCCATGTCGGCCAGTTCGGCAGGGAACAACAGTATCTTGGGATCGCAGCTTTTCAACTGCACCGATAATTGGTCGACATAGCTTTCCTTGCCGCTAAACGAAGTCGGCAGCGGAAGCGGCACTGGCCATGCGCCAGCATACACGCAGCCAAAGAACAGCGCAGCGAAATTTGGGCCGGTTTCGGCGACCAAGGCGACACGGTCATCCTTGCGAATGCCATGGCTGATAAGGCGACAGGCCATTTTGAGGGCGTCTTCACGCATTTCGCTATAGGCATAAGGCCGCGATAGCTGACCACGCATTTCGTGGAAGTTCAGCCCGCGCTTACCTAAAGCGGCGTAATCAAGCGCCGCACCCAAGGTGGCAAAGTCGGAAAACCGTCGCGGCAAGCTGTCCTGCGTTGGCGTGGGTGCGAGTTCGCTCATAAATTTTCCCATAGCATGTTCGGGTGACCACCCGAGATGTCTCTATTAGCGTGTCTTAATAGCTAAGGATAGCAGTTCAAATTTCGACCCGACTGTGGCAAGAATAGGGCGTGAACCGTCCGCGCCCTCCAAAAAAGCCCGCTCCACCCTTAAATGAGGAACGGATGCGCCAATTGGCGCTGTTTTATGTTGGAAAATATGCGACCACACAGGCGAAATTATCCGGCTATCTGGCGCGTAAGACCCGCGAACGGGGGTGGGATGATGAACGCCCGGCGGATATCGCCGCTTTAACCGAACAATTCGCTGCACTTGGTTATATAAACGACGCCCAATTTGCAGAGGCGCGCAGCCGGTCCTTCGTCCGCAGGGGCTTTGGCGAACGACGCCTAAACAAGGATTTGCGTGCCAGCGGCATCGGCAACGCGGATGCCATTGCGGCCAAAGCGCATATGGAAGAAAGCATTTTCAGCGCTGCCGAAAACTTTGCGCGGCGCAAGCGGCTTGGGCCTTTTGCGCAAGACGCGGCACCGCCTGAAAAGCGGCAAAAGCAGCTAAACGCCTTCTTGCGCGCTGGACACGGTTTTGATTTGGCGAAACGGTTTGTCTATGCAGAGCCCGGCGATGAGATCAGCGAAGATTCCGCTTAGTCATAAATACGATCCGCGGTCGCCACTGCCTCGGAGGCGCGCAGCGCGGAGATTATACGCATGAGGTGCTGGAGATCATGCACCTCAAGGTCTACCTCAAACGTATGGAATTCCTCATCGCGCGCGGTCATCCGCAAGTTGATGATATTGGCCTTGTGATAGCCAAATATCCCTGCAATTTCGCCCAATGTACCCGGCCTGTTGTGGATAATGACACGCAGCCGTGCGGACGCTCCATCGCTACCCTGCCCCCAACTTAAATCGACCCAGTCGGCATCCATTCCGCCTGCCAGCCGGTCGCATTCGATCGTGTGGACCTCAACTGGCTGGTCCAGCAAACGTAATCCAACAATCCGGTCGCCCGGAATGGGGTGGCAGCATTCGCCCAGATGATAACCCACTCCAGGGGTCAGTCCGCGGATCGAAATCGCATGCTCCTGCCCCGGAAAATCTGAGGCAATGCCATTTACGTCGAACCCGGGCATCAGTGCCCCCATCAACGCGCGGTCATTGATTCTGCCTAGGCCAATGCGACGCATCAACTCATCCTCGTCCTCCAACTTCAACCGGGTGACTGCTGCCGTCAGCGCCTTTTTACCAATTTTGCTCGGCATACGCGCCGCCACTTCTTCATATAATTTGCGGCCAATCGCGACCAACTCGTGCCGTTCGCGATGCCGCACATGGCGCCGGATGGCGGCGCGCGCCTTGCCCGTGGTCACAAAATTCATCCACGCTTGTTGTGGTTCCTGCGCCTTTGACTTTAGTATTTCGACCATGTCGCCATTGTGCAATTGCGTTCGCAACGGAACATGCCGGCCGTTCACTTTCCCGCCAACGGCCTTATCGCCTAGGTCAGTGTGCACAGCATAAGCGAAATCGACGACGGTAGAACCCTTGGGCAGCTGATGGAGAGCTCCTTTGGGTGTGAACGCAAAAATGCGGTCCTGATACATCGCCATGCGCGTGTTTTCGAGCATATCCTCTGCGTCTTGACTGGTATCCAGAATCTCAATCAGGTCGCGCAACCACCCTGCCTGCCCATCGGGCTTGTCGGCTTGTTTGTAAGCCCAATGCGCGGCAAAGCCATGCTCGGAGGCGCGGTGCATCTCTGCGCTTCTGATCTGCACCTCAACGCGCATATTTTTGGCGAACATGACGGTGGTATGGATCGATTTATAGCCATTGCGCTTGGGTGTAGAGATGAAGTCTTTGAAACGCCCGGGCACCATTTGCCACCGGCGATGAAGCACACCCAAAGCACGGTAACAATCTTCGGTCGTTTCCGTTATCACCCTAAATGCATTGATATCGGTCAGTTGTTCAAACGCTACATGGCGTTCCTGCATTTTTTTCCAGATGGAATAGGGATGTTTCTCACGCCCCGAAATTTTGATTTTTAGCCCAGCTTGCTCCATTTCCCAAGTGATCGTCTGGTTAATTTGGTCAATTTCGACATCGGCCTTATCGCGAATTTGCTTGAGGCGCCCTGTTATCGTTTGATACGCCTCGGGTTCCAACTGTTCAAACGCGAGCAACTGCATCTCGCGCATATATTCATACATGCCGATTCGCTCAGCGAGCGGCGCATAGATATCCATAGTTTCTTTGGCGATACGACTGCGCTTTTCCGGGCTTTTGATGAAGTGCAGCGTCCGCATATTATGCAGACGGTCAGCAAGCTTGACCAAAAGCACGCGGATATCATCGGAAATCGCTAGCAAAAACTTGCGCAGATTTTCTGCCGCACGCTCGTCCTCGGTCTGGGCTTCAATTTTCGACAGCTTAGTGACGCCATCAACCAAGCGCGCCACTTCAGGGCCAAAGCGGCTTTCGATGTCTTCAATCGAGGTCAGCGTATCTTCAACCGTGTCATGCAGCAACGCGGTGATTATCGTGTCCTCATCCATTTTGAGGTCAGTCATCAAGCCAGCGACCTCTACGGGGTGGCTGAAATAGGGATCACCTGACGCACGTTTTTGCGCCCCATGCATCTGAACCGTGAAGACATACGCCCGGTTCAGCCGATCTTCATCGACGTCAGGCGTATAAGCCCGCACCCGTTCAACCAGTTCATATTGCCGCATCATAAATCCAAGTTGGGTCTTTTACGCTGCGATGCAACCGTAAAGTTAATCCACACGCATTCGTGCTCGGTTAGGCCCAGAAAAAGGAGCGGTAAAAGCAACAATGGGCGTGATAAAGAAAGAGGCTCAGGCTGCCAACGCGAAGCAGGCGCGCAACAAAAATGCGCCGGAAGGGTCGTCCCTCCGGCGCAGTCTGTTTTCGGCTCTACAAACTGCATGAAACGTGCAGCCATGGGATAAGGGGGAGAGCAGAGCCGAAAAAATCGGTTACTGCTTTAGTTCTTTGCGACAGCCTTCGCGTTGCCTGCATTGCATGCCGCAACTTCATCGGCTGTGAACACGCGCTCACCAGCGGTGAACGCTGCAACCGCGCCGAACTTGCGGGCAACGCTGACGCACATGTTCTTAGGTGCGGTCGACGCCATCGGCGCACGGCAGCTAGTGCCTTCGCACTTTACGAAAACGCTACGCAGCAATTCAGGCTTTGCATCGGCAGGCTGGACCAGTTCAATTTTGTAATAGCTGCCGTTGCTCGCGGCATGTGCCTGTGGGGCAACGAAAACAAGGGTTGCGCTCAAAGCAGAGGCAGCAGCAAGGGCGCCCAAACGAGCGGAGAAATGGGAGAGGGTCATCATGTTTTCCTTTAGCTTTGCTAACATTCCAAAAGGCAGACAGGAATTTTTAATCCTTTGCCTGCAATTTTAGGGTTTGTGAAATTCAGTTGCGAACCACTACCTAGTATTCTAAGTTTCTATTTGCAACTTAAAATATGTTTTAGGTTGATTATTTCTGGTGACGGTCGCAACCTGCAACAAAGAGGATATGACATGGGTGAATTGCGCGAACCGTTACAGCAGCTTGCAAAATGCGGTCTTCCGACTGCGCTGGAGGCGATGGGGGAACGTTGGTCGTTTATGATCCTGCGCGCGACCTTTAACGGTGTGCGCCATTTTGAGGAGTTCATCTCCGAGATTAGCATCGCGCGCAATATATTGGCCAATCGTCTGACACGCCTAACCGAAAGCGGCATATTGCGCCGCACGCCGTGCCCCGATGACCGGCGCAAGGTTGAATATCGACTAACGGATAAGGGGCTGGACCTTCTGCCAACCATGATTGCTTTGCGCCAATGGGGCGAAAAATGGGGTACTGGCGTTTTGTCCAATCCCGTTTTGGTCGACGACCGTGACCGCCAGCCAATATTGCCAGTTACCATCCGCAGCCATGATGAAAGGGTGCTTGGTTATATGGATCTGTCCTGGATGAATTCAGTGGACATCACGCCGATCAGAGCCGATGCAAACGACGATATGGGCGACCGCGTCAGGAAACTGAGCGCATTTAATGTGCGCTACTGACACATAGTAAAGCAGCCGTTGAATTTTTGTTGCGAATCTGTTACACTATCGTCAACGGATTAGGGATGGCCGTTGACTGCCTACCTAAACCGGGTTGATGCAGGTTCATGACGCAAGGGGCGAACACGAAAGTCTTAGGGACAACATTTGGTTGTCCAAAAAGCTCTTCTCCCGAATATTCAGAAAGGTCGTATTATGACGTCCAACGCGGCGATGTTTGATGTAGGCGATTATGTGGTGTATCCCAAGCATGGGGTCGGTCGCGTGATCGAACTTCAGGATTCCGAAATCGCAGGGATGCAGCTTCAGCTTTATGTCCTGCGTTTTGAAAAAGAAAAAATGACGCTTCGCGTGCCGTTTAACAAAGCCGAAGGCGTTGGCATGCGTAAACTTTCGAGCGATAAGACGCTCAAGGAAGCCATGCACACATTGACGGGCAAGCCCAAGGTTAAGCGCACTATGTGGTCGCGCCGTGCGCAGGAATATGAAGCAAAGATCAACTCTGGCGATTTGGTATCTATTGCCGAAGTAACGCGCGATCTATTCCGTCCTGACGATCAGCCAGAGCAAAGCTATTCCGAGCGGCAGATTTTCGAAGCCGCATCAAGCCGTTTGGCTCGCGAGCTTGCCGCTATGGAAAAGACCGATGAAAAAGCGGCGCTCCAGAAAATTCTCGTCATCTTGAATGAGGCGGCACCGCAATATTACGAAAAAGCGGAATAAGGCTTCCTTAAACAAAAATCTGAAGGGCGCTGGCAACGGCGCCCTTTTTTTTCGGCACAGCTATGCCGCGAAACGCCCATACTGACATACGGCTATCATCGGTAGTAAGGAAATTTATGACCAAAGTAATCATCTGGTATGACGGGACATGTCCCCTGTGCATTCGCGAGGTTGCATTGATGCGTCGGCTTGATCGGCGCGGTGCCATCGACTTTCTGGATATAGCACCCACCGATGCGGTTTGCCCGCTTGACCGTCAGTTGATGCTCGCCCGCTTTCATGCCAGCGAAGATGGCATAATGCTGTCGGGTGCCGCCGCCTTCGCCGCCATGTGGCGGGCCATACCATTGCTAAAACCGTTTGGCTTAATTGCACGCAATGCCTTCGTTCTTGGACTTCTCGAACGGCTCTATAACCGCTTCCTCATCATCAGGCCGCGCCTGCAAAAATTACTGGATTGAACATGATCCCCGAAAGCTTCCCCGCGACGCGCGCTGCTGCGCTGGCTCGCCTCACGCACTTCGTGCCGCGCGCAGGTCAGACTTATGCGTCCGGCCGCAATACGGACCCCGGACCAGACCAAGTGGGCGCCGTTTCGAAGCTGTCACCGTATTTGCGCTATCGCCTGATAACTGAGCAAGACGTCATTGGCGCGACATTGGGACGACACAGCCTTCCGGCTGCCGAGAAATATGTGCAGGAAGTGTTGTGGCGCACATATTGGAAGGGCTGGCTTGAGATGCGTCCGTCGGTGTGGACGCAATTCCAACAAGAGCGCGAACACCAACGCGACAGCTTTCCCAACGCCCGCGCTATCCGCAGCGCAGAAGCTGGCGAAACAGGTATGGAAGGCTTTGACGATTGGGCGCGCGAATTGGTCGAGACCGGCTATTTGCATAACCACGCAAGAATGTGGTTTGCATCAATCTGGATCTTCACCCTGCGCCTGCCATGGGCCTTGGGCGCGGACTTCTTCCTGCGGCATTTGGTAGATGCAGACGCGGCAAGCAACACCTTATCATGGCGCTGGGTGGCTGGCTTGCAAACGGCTGGCAAGACGTACCTTGCGACTTCGGAAAACATCGCCCGCTTTACGAATGGCCGATTTGCACCAAAGGGCTTGGCGACTACAGCAACGATGCCCACGGACATGGCTTCACCGGAGCTTCGGCCTCTGCCGCAAGCCACATTTTTCGACGCACATAAGCCTGCATATCTGCTAATGACGCCGGAGGATTTGCACCCTGAGTCTGTCTTTGGCGCATCTACCAAAATCATTAGCACCGGCATTTTACGAGACCCTAAAACCCTATGGGGCAATAATGCCAGAGCCTTTGTCGAGGCCGCGACCGAAGACGCTGTTGAACGCGTTGGCAAAGCGTTCAAATGCCCGACAACGGTGCTCGGCAACTTTGATACCGCGGCCCTGATTGCACAAGCACGCGCGGCAGGGGCAGAGCAAATAATCACACCCTACACCCCCATCGGCCCGGTGGCCGATGCGCTAACCCGCATCGCTCCAATATTGGCCGCCGAAGGGGTTCCTTTGGTTCAAATCCGACGCGCTTGGGACGAAAACTTCTGGCCACATGCAACGAAAGGCTTCTTCCCTTTCAAAGAACATATTCCCAAAACTCTTAAGGAAATGGGCCCTTCGCGATAGGCCGCAGATATCTGTTGCGTGAAAAAAGCGCGAGCGTATTGTTCGGACGATGTCAAACGCTCCTAAACCAAGGCAACCCTAGCGCATGAGCAATTGGTGGGACCGGAACGTCGTTCCGAGCTTGATCGGTTGCGCATGTACGCAACCTGCGGTGATGCGCGACCGCGCTAAGGTGGTGCCGTTCGCTTCCGGAGATGTGCTGGAGTTGGGCTGCGGCGCGCCTAATCTCGATTATTATGACCGTAACAATGTGCGTTCTCTATCCGGCGTAGACCCATCTGCCGAATTGCTTGCCCGCGCAAAACTGGCGTTGGAAAGCAAAGGGATGACAGCCAATTTCATTCCCGGCATCGCAGAGGCGCTGCCTTTCGCGAACAACAGTTTCGACTGCGTTGTAACAACCTTCACGCTGTGTTCGGTGCAGGACCCGCAAGCCGCGCTGTCGGAGGCGAAGCGTGTGCTTAAGCCGGGTGGTCGATTGCTGTTCGTTGAACATGGTCGTGCACCCGATACTGATGCCGCTACTTGGCAGAGGCGGATTGAACCGGTTTGGAAGCGGATTGCCGGCGGTTGCCATTTGACCCGGCCCGTAACGCAGGCCATATCTGACGCTGGCTTTGTGTGTAATGCACCGCAGGGACATTATATGAAAAGGACACCGACATGGCTTGGCTGGGTGGAATGGGGCGAGGCAAGATTGGCGGACTAAGCAGTGCTTTATATGTGACCACGGCTTTGGCCGCAGCAGGCCCCGCGTCTGCTGAAGAACGCAAAATGCTCGCAGGCAGCTTTGAAGATATTCAGGTATTTGGTGACATTAACGTCGAGATTTTAACGGGGAAGTCACCCACCGCTCGGGCGACAGGTGACAAGCGCGTGCTTGATGGGTTAAAACTGGAACGCGCCGGCATGACGCTCCGGGTGCGGCTTCAAGGCGCCTTAAACGACGCCAAAGGAGCCCCGATGACAGGACCCATCACTGTGCAGCTAACAACACAAGGCATCAAAAGCATAGCCATAGCCGGAAATGGCATGTTGAAGATCTCAAATATCGCTCAATCAGATGCGTTCGCATGCTTGTTGCAGGCAACGGCTCAATCGCGGTTGAAAAGCTGATTGCCGATAAATTTTCGGCGAGTATTGACGGCAATGTTCGGGATGGTTGTTGCTTGATGGCGCGGGTCAGTTTGATGCGCCGAACGTCAAAATGCGTACTCTTCGTCTTGAGCATAACGGAAATGCCATATCCAACGTCCAAGCCATGGAAGAGGCTAATATATTTAATCGCGGGTCAGGCAACATTGCGGTTGGCGGAAGTGGAAGCTGTTTTATTAAGCAAGCAGGAAACGCCGCGATCAATTGTACCCGAGTCGAAAAAGGATCACGTAAATGAAGTTCAGCCAGTTCAGCCGCCGCAGTGTCTATGCGATTGCGTTGTCGCTTACCGCATGCACAATGCCCGCCAATGGCGACAGTCAGGTTGTTGGCTGCACCCCAGGCGCAGCTGCCGGCCAGTCAGCCGCCGGGATACAACAGGTAACTTTGTGCATTTCCAGCGCGAAAACGGCTCGGGCCTTCAACGTTGAGGTCGCCGAAACCTCGGCGCAGCAAACCAAAGGGTTGATGTTCCGAACCGAGCTTGCCGATAATGCAGGGATGATCTTTCCTTTCCCCGAACCGCGCATCGCCAGTTTCTGGATGAAAAACACCGTCATCCCCTTGGACATTATCTTCATCCGCGCGAACGGCACGATTGAGAGTATCGCAGATAACACAATCCCATATTCAACGATACCTGTGGAAGCAGGTGAACCCGTAGTTGCCGTGCTGGAATTGCGTGGCGGTCTTGCCGCTGAATTGGGCATAGCCGCGGGTGACACCGTGAAATGGGCCACCAAATAGGGACAAATAAGGATTGCGCGGCAACGTGCTTGCTCCTAATCGCAAAGCCATGGGTATACTCGGTAAAATCTTCACGTGGTGGGACGGCGCTACGATCGGCACGGCAATCTATAGCTGGCGTAAAGGCAAGGCTGTGGGTACCGACACCGAAGGCAACAAATATTATCAATCATCCGACGGCAAGCGCCGCTGGGTAATTTATAATGGCCCCAATGACGCCAGCCGCGTTTCGCCTGATTGGCATGGTTGGCTCCATGGCACGCATGATGGTGATCCAGAGAGTTACCTCCCGCCGCATCGCGGTTATGAAACTGCGGCTGTTCCCAATCTGACAGGGACTGAAGGGGCATATCGCCCCGCAGGATCGATTGAGCGCGGCGGCCACCGTGCGCGCGCAACTGGCGATTATGAGGCGTGGAGTCCCGACGCATTATGATCCGCACACGCGGTCTATTGGTTCTGCCGTTGCTGGCGACGCTGGCCGCGTGTGGATCTTCTACGGACGCGTTGGAGGCGCCCGTGCAGTCGGGAAAGGCACAACCTACAAATGATAAAATTGCTACCGCAGCTGGTGGACCCATTGGGACGCTGATGGCTGAACGCGCTGCAGTCATTGGCCTTTTGAACAAGCGGAACGGTCAGACCCGCGATATTGAACTAAAGCCCGGTGAAGCTATTCGATTTGACAAAGTTGTTGTCAGACTTCGCGCTTGCGAAAAAACAGCGCCATGGGAAACCTATCCCGACGAAGGTGCATTTGTGCAGCTGCTCGTCAACGAACGCCCTCCTGGCACTACCGAGGCAGAGAGATGGCGTAATGTTTTCTCCGGCTGGTTATTTAAAGAAAATCCCGCCGCCAATGTTGTCGAACATCCGATTTACGATGTCTGGGTCAAGGCTTGCAAAATGAATTTCCCCGGCGAAGAAACGCCTGTCGAGGAGAAATCGTCAGATGCCGCGACCGCAGAACCAAAAGCGCCATCAAGTGCGCCCCAATTGCCGTCCGAACCCGGGGCTAAAGCACCTGACGAAGCAACCCCGGACGCGCTCTGAACTGACTTTGTAAGCGCGGCTTCGAGCAGCTTTAGATACGCGCCTTGAGCCATCTCAATCGCCCCTAAGCTCTCCAAATGGTCAGTCATAAACTGGCAATCCAACAATTTAAAACCGCCAATGTTAAGCCGCGCAACCAGCCATGCCAGAGCAACCTTGGAAGCATCGGTCGCCCGCGAGAACATGCTTTCCCCAAAAAACGCGCGTCCTAAAGCAAGTCCATAAAGCCCACCCACAAGGCGGCCTTCCGACCAACATTCAACGCTGTGCGCCTGGCCAAGGCTGTGCAGCCGGCAGAAGGCCTCTTCGATGTCCGGGTTAATCCACGTGTCCTGCCGATCGGCCTGCGGCGCAGCACATGTGTCAATGATCTGCGCAAAGGCAGTGTCGGAAGTTACAACAAACCGGTCTTGCCGGATTGTTTTGGCAAGAGACTTTGACAAGCGAAAGCCATCAAGCGGCATGACAGCGCGGAATTCGGGCTCAATCCAAAAGGTGTCGGGGTCATCCCGCGCGTCGGACATCGGAAATATGCCATTGGCGTACGCCTGAAGCAGCAAATCCAGATCGATGGGCAAAACATGTCCTTTCGCGTCCGAGCTAATTACCTATCTCGAATTGCGCCGACGCATGCAATGGATTATAGCAGGCAAAATTTGCCCCGGCAGAGTTAGGCTCAGTTAGAGCCAGCCCCGCCGGGGCGCGTCATTTCAAGCAAAGTCAGGGACCGCATATGACCCGCCGCCGCAAAATATACGAAGGCAAGGCTAAGATACTTTACGAAGGTCCCGAGCCCGGCACGTTGATCCAATATTTCAAGGATGATGCCACCGCCTTTAATGCCCAGAAAAAGGGTACGATTTCCGGTAAGGGCGTCATCAACAATCGCGTGTCAGAGCATGTATTCACCCGGTTGAGCCATATTGGCATTCCGACGCACTTCATCCGCCGCCTCAACATGCGCGAACAATTGATCCGTCAGGTGGAGATTGTGCCGATTGAAGTTATTGTACGCAATGTAGCCGCAGGAACCTTGTCCAAGCGTCTGGGCATTGAAGAGGGCACTCCGCTTCCGCACACATTGCTCGAATATTGCTATAAGGACGACAGCCTGGGTGATCCGCTGGTTGCCGAAGAGCATATCGCTTGCTTTGGTTGGGCAACGCAGGAGGAAATGCAGGACATTTCGTCCATGGCAATTCGCATCAACGATTTTCTGTGTGGCATGTTTGCGGCCATCGGCATTCGGCTCGTCGACTTTAAACTGGAGTTTGGCCGCTTATTTGATGGCGATTTCTCACGTATCATTCTTGCCGACGAAATCAGCCCGGATGGCTGCCGCCTTTGGGACATTGAAACAGGCGAGAAACTTGACAAGGATCGGTTCCGCCGTGACCTGGGCGGCGAAGCAGAAGCCTATCAAGAAGTCGCCCGCCGCCTTGGCCTAATGCCCGATGAAAGCGAAGGCGCAGTGCTTGACATGGTCAGTCACAGGTTACGTAAAGGTAAGTAAATCAATAATTTACATAAGAAAACATTGCGGAATGGAAGATTCTGCGGTATTCCAATCAGCGTATGAAAAAAACGCTTAATTTTATATTCTGGCTCGCTCTTTTTTTCACCGGAGCCACATCCTCCTTTGCTGCGCCTGCAGGAACACCGCCTGCGGGGGCACAGCGGACCAAGCCTTGGAATGCCGAAACGTCTGATCTCGAATCGGACGCGAGTATCATATATGGTCGGCTCTCGAATGGATTGCGTTATGCCATTCGCCCGAACCAGCGTCCGCAGAACCAGGTGCTGGTGCGTATGGCGATCGACTTTGGCTCGGCAGCGGAGGCCGAGGACGAGCAAGGCCTCGCGCATTTCATTGAGCATATGGCCTTTAACGGCAGCACCAACGTGTCCGAAGGTGAGATGATCAAAATACTTGAGCGGCTTGGCCTGTCTTTCGGTGCCGACACCAATGCATCCACGGGCTACACGCAGACGCAATATAAGCTAGATTTGCCCAAATCTGACCCGCGCTTAATTGAACGCGCGCTATTCCTGATGCGCGAAACCGCGCGTGAAGTTTCGTTCAATCCGGCAGCGGTAGAACGTGAACGCGGCATCATATTGGCCGAACGCCGTGAACGGGAGAATTTTGGATATCAAAGTGCACGCGCAGCCAACAGCCTATATTACCCAGATACTTTTTATGCGACTCGCTACCCGATTGGGCTGTCCGAGATTATCGAAACCGCACCCGCGGACCGGTTGAAGGCGCTGTATCGCACATATTATCGGCCAGACCGGATCAAGATCATCATTGTCGGGCCAGTGGACCCCGTTGCCATTGAACGCGAATTGGTGAACAAATTCGCCGATTGGCAGGTCGCCGCACCACCCTTGGGGGACCTTGACCGCTGCGAACTCGATACGTCGCGTGGCCTGTCTGCCGCAAGTTTTACCCATCCTGAAATCGGTGAAGTCATTGGCGTTCAACAGCTTCTCAAGGACAAACCTCGACCCGACACCGTTGAACGGGCGATGATTGAACTTAAGATGCAAATTGCATCGGCCATCATTTCCCAGCGGATAAGCCGCCGGTCGCGTTCAGAGGACATCCCCTTTCTAGGCGGTGGTGTAAACTTTACCTTAGGTATCTGCGACAATTATGCCGCCGTCGGCTTTAGCGCAGGCGGCAAAGACGGCAGTTGGCGGGCATTTCTGCCATTTACAGAACAGGCTGTCCGGCAAGCCCTGCAATATGGTTTTGACGACACCGAAGTAGCCGAGCAGATAAAGCGCCTCGACACCTCTTATGAAAACAATGCCAAGGCAGAGGGCACAGAACAAAGCGCTTCGATTGCCAACAAATTGGTCGGACTTGACGATGACGTCTATAATTCAGACGCCTACCGGTTGCTGCTATGGCGCCAATTGCGCCCGTTCATGACGAAAGCTGCCGTCAATGCAGAGTTCGCAAAATGGTTTGGCCAAATGACGGCCCCGCAAATTTTTCTGTCCACGAAGCAGACGTCAGGGACGTCTTCCGATGATATCTTGGCCGCCTATGGCGCAAGCCGCGCCGTTGCGGTCGCGGCGCCCGTTGCGCGCGCAACGACCGCATTTGCCTATACGGACTTTGGTCCCGCCGGCACCGTCGTTGCAGATACAGTCATCCCCGACCTTGGCATTCGCACAATCCGCTTTGCCAATGGCGTTTTGCTGAACCTCAAAAAAACCGATTTTGAGGACAATCGCGTGCGATATTCCCTGCGGATCAATGGCGGACAATTGCATTTTGCCAAGGACGAGGCGGTATTGTCTTGGCTGATGTCCGGGGCTTATGTTTCCGGCGGTCTTGCGGCGCATGACTTTGAAGACCTGCGCTCCTTGCTTGCCGGGACAACTGTCACACCCGCATTCAGGGTAGCTGAAGACTATTTCGGCGGCACTGGTGCTGTCGCACCTGTGGACTTGGAGCGCCAGTTGCAGGTGATGGCCGCGTACACCAGATATCCCGGCTATGCCGACAGTGCCCTTCGCTTGTTCCGCCGCCCATTGCCAGAAATCTACGCGCGGCTCGACGCAACTCCGGGTTCGGCATTGAGCATCGCCATGGCACGAATCATGACGGACAATGACCCCCGCTTTGCGCTTGCACCGCTTGAAGAGATTCAATCGGCCGATTTTACGAAGCTGAAATCTGCGCTGGGTGATGCGCTGATTCAGAACAGTATCGAAATCGCAATCGTCGGCGACCTCGACGAAACCGCCACAATTGCCGCTGTTGCCCGCACTTTTGGCGCTATGCCCACACGAACGGGCGCTGCAGATATGACACCTCAGGACGCACGCTGGAGCACCGCAAGCGGGAATTTCGATATCCCGCACAAGGGTGAAGCCAATCAGCTGGGATGGCGCCGGATTTGGCCCACCACGGGTGACCGCGATCAGAAGCTGACGCAGTCGATGGACCTGTTGGCGCGTGTCGTAACCCTGCGCCTTACCGACGAATTGCGGGAAAAGCTGGGCGCGACATATGGTGTGCAGGCAGGATCTGACATGTCGGATGTCTATCGCGATCGTGGTGCATTTTCGATTTCGACATCAGGCGATCCCAAGGACCTCGCGGCCATCGAACGTGGGGTTGATCTGGTCATAACGGAAATCGTGAAAGCGCCGGTTGATGGCGACCTGTTTGAACGCGCACGCAAACCTGTGCTCGAAAGCTACGCCGACTGGAAAAAGCGCAACCCGACATGGCTGGGTGTTGCAGCAGAAGCGCAAACCAATCCGGACAGGCTGAACCGGTTCCGGCAGAACGAAAAAATGTTCAATTCGATTACTGCACAGGATTTATGGGCACTGGCCAAGCAGTATCTGGCTAAGCCCGCACAATTCACATTCCGCGCCTTACCTGACGCGGCTATTGCCAAACCCATCATGGCGCCCTCCAATCCGTAAAAGCGCCGTACGGAACGCGCTTAAAATCCTGTTGGGCGCGAGCTTACCCTTGAATCGCGCGGCGCGCCTTCTATAGAAAGGCGAACAACCAAGCAGATAGGGCCCACATGAAAACCCGTATTTTTGTCACTCTGAAGAACGGCGTGCTCGATCCGCAAGGGAAAGCCATTCATCACGCGATCGAAGGCCTTGGGTTTTCGGGCGTTCATGATGTGCGGGCCGGCCGCCTTATTGAGATCGAACATGAGCCTGGTCTGTCCAAGGCTGATCTGGAATCCATGTGCACGAAATTGTTGGCCAATATGGTCATTGAGAATTTCGAAATCGAGCAAGCATGATGCGCGCTGCCGTCATTCAATTTCCCGGATCGAATTGCGACCGTGACATGGCGGTTGCCATTCGTGACATCACCGGCGCGGACACAAGCCTTGTGTGGCACCGCGAAAGCGTATTGCCGACGGGACTAGACCTGATCGCAATTCCGGGCGGTTTTTCTTATGGGGATTATCTGCGTTCAGGCGCAATGGCGGCGCGTTCGCCCGTGATGCAGGCCGTGATTGCCGCTGCGGGTCGCGGTGTCCCTGTCCTTGGCGTCTGCAATGGCTTCCAGATCTTAACCGAAGCCGGCCTGCTTCCCGGTGCATTGATGCGCAACGCGGGCATCCGTTTCGTCTGCCGCACGGTCGGCCTGACAGTTGAAAACAACCAATCGATGTTCACAAGCGGATATTCAGCCGGTGAAAAAATCCACATTCCGGTGGCTCATCATGACGGCAATTATTTCGCGGATATCGATACGCTCGACAGACTTGAAGGGGATGGTCGCGTCGCCTTCCGCTATGCCGAAAACGTCAATGGCTCCGCGCGGAACATCGCTGGCGTGCTTAACGCAGCAGGCAATGTCTTGGGTATGATGCCCCATCCCGAACGCATGACCGAAGCCGTGCAAGGCGGGTCAGACGGTCGCCGCTTGTTCGAGGGGCTGATCCACCAGATCGCTTGATTGTGCAGAATCCAGCACTTTTTCGGGTTTCTTGCGCGGGAATAAAAAGCGACTCAATACTAATATGACCGTCGGCCAGAACATGGTATTGTACAGGTCATGTAACGACGCATTTAATGTCGCTTCGCCTTGTGCTTGGCCGAGCAAGTCCGCATATTCGTTAAACAGTTCGGCCATCAAAACAATCAACCAACACCAGACACTGTCTGGACGGCGCCTAAGCACGACTGCGGATAGGAATAATATCAACAGCGAACCATGCACATGCATCGCGTCGTTCGTCAGGCCGACTGCTGCAATAAGCCATGTTTTATAGCCGATCCATCGTTCGGCCAGCTGCAACAATATGTCTTGCATGAGATCCTAAACTTTAGTTTTAAAAGGCGAGAAATTGGTTCCCTCGTCGAATATGTCGACGCCTTCTTTACGCTTAAGCCAGCCAACAACACCATAAGTAAAGGGCGTTAAAACCACTTCCCAACCCACTTTCAACAGCCAGTTTGTGAGCATAACGCTGATGACCTGTTCGTTGCTCCATATACCCCCAAAGGCGAGTGGGTAAAAAATGATGCTATCAATGCCTTGCCCTACGACGGTCGACCCAATGGTGCGCGACCACAAATGCTTTCCCCCGGTCCATATCTTCATACGCGCCATGACATAGCTGTTGATAAACTCGCCTGCCCAAAACGCGGTGATCGACGCAAAGACGATCCGCCAAACTTGACCAAACACGCTTTCATAAGCGGCCTGCCCCGGCCAACCGGGTGCTGGCGGGAGGGCAACCACAACCCAGCTCATGAATGCCATGAACAGCAAAGCGGCAAAGCCAGCCCAAATAACCCTACGCGCACGGGCGTAGCCATATACTTCAGTTAAGACGTCACCAATGACATAGCCCAAGGGAAAAAATAGTATTCCGGCGCCAAATATCCATTGTTGGCCGCTGATCGTCAGCGCTGCGGGTTTAGCGGCACCGATGATGTTGGACAGCAACAATATGGCGACAAAAGCCGCCATAACGAAATCATAATAGCGAAACTGACGGCCAGTAACCGCACTTGCGCGTTCGGAGAGAATAGGGGCATCGTGCATAAATCGACATAAGCAGCTTTGCGTTCCAGCACAAAGCCGTTATTGCACCGCGCAGCGCGCGCCCTTAGCTCAGCTGGATAGAGCGCGAGACTTCTAATCTTGAGGCCACAGGTTCGACTCCTGTAGGGCGCGCCAAATCTCCATACATTTCAACATCATACGCAGATTTGGCGCTTTGCTCTAAACCAGAACAATGCGGGAACAAACAGCAATTCCTGCACAATTTCTGCACAAAATCCGCACATTCTGTTC
>CALGEE010000146.1 GCA_937881525.1 uncultured Sphingomonadales bacterium
ATAGACGGTCGAGCCGTCTTCGGACGTGATCACCCCCTCTGGTTCGGCGCCTGTTGCGACGTCATGGATCACGATCCGGCTGTCGACCTCGATGATTTCCAGCATCGAGTCCTCTTCGTTCGAGACATAGATCAGCGACTCGTCGGGCGAGAATTCGAACACTTCCGGGCTTGGACCCGTCGGGATACTGTCAACGATCTCTAGCGTTTCGACGTCAATGACTTCGATCACGTCATCGTCGCCGCAGGCGACGTATAAAAGCGTCCGGTCGGCATTCAGCTTCATGTCGCGGGGCCGGCGCGAGGTTTCGATGGTGGCGATATGCTCGAAGTCCGGCGAAAACACCCAGACATCATGGCTCCGCTCGTTCGAAACGAAGATGCGCCCGGTGTCTCGGGCCATGGCTGGGGTCGCGGCAATCAGCGCGATGAGAATTGCACGAAGCATTGACCTACCTCATGATGAATGTGCCCGCGAGGCCGCGCTCGCGGTAGCCGTCGATCCAGAATGCGTAATTGCCGGGCCGGATTGGCACGAACCAAATGTCGATGCGGCCTTCGTCGTCAAACTCGACAGCGTAAAGGCCAAAGGGCTGCACCTCGAGGTCATTGACCATGACCTGATTGATCCACGAGTTGCGGAACAGGTCTGGGGCCAGCAACTGAAACTCTTCGCGCCCGTCATGAACGATTGACCAGCGGTAGTACTTTCCTGTTTCGACCTCGAACTCATTGATCGAAAAGGCCAGCTCGTCACTGTCGATTTCCATATCCGTGAGCCGGGTCGCATCGCTTGCAAGGTTGCCTTCGGAGTTTGCGAGAGTCGCCAAGAGGCTGCAGGCAAAAGCCCAGAAAATTCGTCTCATCCCGTCCTCCTCGAGCGTCTGGTTGCCGCCAGTCTAGCACCAGGGCCTCATTCCGTTTGGCAATGTTTAGAATTGGGTAAAACGTTGCTCGCGGCTGCTAACATTGCCACGGATGATGTGATCATCTATCAATTGCTGCGGGAGGGATTTCATGAAAAGACGTTATTTCAATAAGTTACTTGCGGCAAGTGCAGGGGTGGGGATGCCAGCGCGCGCGTTTGCCTTTTCGCCACCTGCCGAAGATGTCGTCGTTGGCGTTCAGCTGACAGGCACCGCCAGTTGGGAGATGCAGACGATACTGGACAGACGGTTTGATGCCAGAAACGAGATCGCGCTTGAACTGATCGACGTGGCGAACAAGCAAGCAGGTCACATCGCCCTTTTGTCGGGTGCAGCGCACCTGATCCTGTCGGATTACATCTGGGTCGCCTCCCTCAGGGCGGCAGGCGAGCCGGTCACCTGCGTTCCTCATTCCCTAGCGGTTGGGGGGCTGATGATCCCTGCTGGCAGCGACATCGGTGCTGTCACCGACCTTCCAGGCAAAACGATTGGTATTGCCGGCGGTCCAGTGGACAAGAGTTGGATCGCGCTTCAGGCCTATTACGCACAACAGACCGGCGACACGCTGGTTGACAAGGTCGAGGCCAAGTTTGGCGCGCCGCCCCTGATCAACGAACTTCTGGGGAACGGTGAGTTGGATGCGAGCCTCAACTTCTGGCATTTTAACGCCCGCGCCAAAGCCGCGGGCCATAGAGAGCTGATCTCAGTCGCTGACATGATGACTGGGATGGGGATTACCAATCAGCCGCCATTGCTGGCCTGGGTCTTTCTTGAAGAGACAGCCAACGAAATGGAAAAGGCGTTGGTTCATTTCTTTGATGCGTCGTTCGAGGCAAAGGCATTGCTGGCGTCTGACGATGCGATCTGGGAGGAATTGCGCGACAAGATGGGGGCGGCGGATAACGACGCGCTCTTCCAAACACTCAGGGACGACTATCGCGCCGGTATCGTTACGGGCTATAATGACGAGATGATCGACGCGGCCGCCACCGCCTTTGCGATCATGGCGGATTACGGTGGTCCGGAGTTGGTCGGTGATAGCGCGACGATGGACCCAGGCACGTTCTGGGCCGGCTACCGCGCCTAAGCGGGTGGCGGAACGGGGGCCGATGGGGCAGCAACGCGGCGATCGAAGCTTTTGGATCGAAGCTGCCTCGCTGCCGCTTCTTCTGCTTGTTTGGCAGGCCTGCGCCATGATGGTGGCGCACCGGCTGTTTCCTGCCCCCATTGCTGTGTTCCAGGAGCTCTGGTTCCTGGCGACAGAGCGGTATCTGTTTGCGGACCTCGGAGAGACGCTTCGCCGGGCCGCGATTGCCTTTGTCGCCGCGATGACGATCGGGGTTGCCATCGGCGGCGCGCTGGGTCGGTTCAGGGCGCTTGACCGGTTGTTCGCGAGCTGGATCCTGATCGGGCTGAACATTCCGGCGATCGTGGTCGCTATCGCCTGTTATATCTGGCTTGGGCTGTCCGAATTTGCGCTAATCCTCGCGGTCACGATCAACAAGACCCCGCTGGTGGCGGTCACTATGCGGGAAGGGGTGAGGGCGCTCGACACCGGTTTTTCCGAATTGGCCCGGGCCTATCGCGTTTCTTTCTGGCGGCGCCTGCGCCTTATTGTCGTGCCACAACTGATGCCCTTTGTGTTGACCGCGGCCCGGACCGGGCTTTCGCTGATCTGGAAGATCGTGCTCGTGTTCGAAGTTCTTGGCAGCGACGGCGGTGTCGGTTTCCGGATCGGTGTCTACTTCCAGAATTTCGACATCACGGGCATTCTGGCCTACACGCTCAGTTTCATGGCGGTTGTCATCGCCTTTGAATACCTCGTCATGCGACCCCTCGAACAAAGGATCCTCGGATGGCGTCAGGTGTAGCGGTTTCGATAGACATCAGGGCAAAACGGTTCGACGGTGCGACAGGGCTGCTGTTCGAAGGGCTCCGGCTAGATGTTGCCGAAGGCGAAGTGCTTGCCTTGGTCGGTCCGTCGGGGGTCGGCAAATCCACGCTTCTGCGGATGATTGCCGGAATTGATACGACTTTTGACGGCGTGATTTCGGTATTCGGAAAGCCGGCAAGCGAGGGGGGGCCACCGGGCTTTGTGTTTCAGGATCCCCGGTTGCTTCCGTGGCTAAGTGCGGTTGCCAACATCCGCGCCGTCAGCCCGGCCACGACGATGGACGAGGCCGTCGCGCTTTTGAGTGAGATGGGGTTGTCCGGCTTTGAAGCGGCCCTGCCGGGGAGCCTTTCGGGCGGGATGCAACGTCGGGTCGCGTTGGCGCGGGCACTGGCCGTAGAGCCCCGGTTGCTTCTCCTTGACGAACCTTTCGTGTCAATTGACCGCAAACTGGTGCGCGAGCTGCATGATGTGATCAGCCGCATCGCCGAGAAACGTCGCCCGACGATGATCCTGGTCAGCCATGATCCCGAAGACGCGGCACGGCTCGCCGATCGGGTGATATTGTTGCAGGGTCGCCCGGCCAGGATCGACTCAGAAACATATCTCGACACTCCACGCGACGTCCGCGATCCGGCGAAGATTCTTGATATCATCGCACAGTTGGGGCCTAAACCCGTGTCAGGAGGCTAGGTGTCACATCCCGTGAGGTAGTATGGCTGTTTTTTGAACAGCTCAGGTCTGAGTT
>CALGEE010000147.1 GCA_937881525.1 uncultured Sphingomonadales bacterium
TCCACGACACAGCAGGACCGTCGCAACGGTCCGTTTTGCGATGCGGAGATCATTCCACATCGACGCGGCGGACAAGTAATGAAGATCCGCTGCGACCTTACGCGAAACGCCGTCGCGGTCATCGACATAGCCTACGTCGAGCTGCGCCAGTCCAGAGATGCCGGGGAGAACCGCGAACCTCGCACGATACCCTGGAATTTCATCTAGATATGTTTGCGCATGACTGAATGCGTCAGGGCGCGGCCCAACAAGGCTCATTTCCCCACGAAGGACATTTATGATCTGGGGAAGCTCATCTACGCGGCTTTTTCGGAGAAATCGGCCCAAGGCGGTGATGCGATGGCTATCTAGTCGATCAAAAGCTCCACGAACTCCAGTGCCAGCGTCCTTGCCCTCAGTGTCGTGCGCAGTCATCGACCGGAACTTCCAAGTCGTAAACCGATGACAGTCCTTTCCCATACGTTCCTGAAAGAAGAACAGCGGGCCTCTGTTCAGAACCGGATTGAGAATCAGGAGGCCGACACAAATCGGCGCCAAGACGGCCAGCAAGGCGCATGATACGACAATATCGAAGACCCGCTTCTGGAATCCATAGTCTGCAGCCTTGCGTGCGATCGCTATCTCATTGATGCTTTTCGGGGCTCGTTTTACTTTGGAATTCGTTGAGTTCGGCATGTGTCGCAGTCCACGGTAGATCACAAAAAATTTTCAACCCATCCATGATAGAGAACTCATCAAAACACAACCCTAGATAGATAGTCACTCCCTTCTGGATGCAGAAGATCGCTACGCACCAACCAATTTGGTTAGACGCTGCCCAAGTCAGACAACCACAAGCCACGAAGATTGTGGCGAGGCCTCAGCCCTCATCCCGTGCTTGAGGATTTCGGCATGCGCCGACAACCAACACCTTGGCCGGGACACCTTGGCCAGAACACCTTGAGCGGATTTTGCAGCCCACGCGCCGTCAATAGCTCTCCTAGTTTTTTCTCTTGGCCTCCAGACGCTATTGGCCGAGACGCATCCTGGCAAAGGCTGACTAGTCGGCTATCCGAACAACCTTTGCGTTATGCATGCCGCAACCCTCAGAAAGGACGACAAGACACTTATCTTATGCAACCCAAGTGGAAGCGAGAAATCAACGCTTGCCTCGTTTTTGGTGAAAACAGGTTTTGAGCCTATCCATGATGACGTCCTGCCAATAAGACCTGATGGGCAGATCGAGATGCTAAACACGCCCTCAACCGTCAAGGAGGGCAGTTGGCCCCTACTTTTGGACGTAGGACTGGAGCTCCCCAAGGAGCACTACAAGCACCTTGGCGCAAAGGTCAAATATCTTCCAGTAAGGAATATGAAGAAAGTCCAGCCAGCAGAAAATCTACACATCATCTTTCCGACATACAAACCGGGACACCCAGTGCAGCTGAACAACATATCGCAGATGGAGAGTTTTAGGGGAATTGTCGGCAAGGAATGCGTCATTCGATACAGATCAATAGACCACCTTCAAAAGATTTTCTGTTGAATTACAGCCAGTCGTAGCGCAACTTTAAGTTATAGCGACAAGGATGAAGTTGTTACAACCTTGGAGAGGTGGACGTAGATTGAGTTATGAAAAATAGTGAGAAATGGCATCTTCTGGGACAACTTTTTTCCTTGAAAAAGGAAGAGAAACAGAACCTTGCCGCCACCTGACTGATGATCAGTGGCGGTCAGTATCGGCATCTTCTGTCGATCATTTGGTTGGTTCGGAATTA
>CALGEE010000148.1 GCA_937881525.1 uncultured Sphingomonadales bacterium
CATGCTCTTCGGGCGTATCCGGCCCGCCTCCAAAACGGGTCATCACCCCTGTTGCAGCCTGTGCCAGATCATCATAGCCCAGATGATCGGATTTGGGACCAAGGGCAGGCCCACCAAAGGCGTCAAGCAGCACAAGGATGAGCTTTTGGTTTATCTCGGCAAGGCGCGCTTCGGTGAGCCCGAGGGCCGCGCGTTGTGCATCTGTGCCATTCATGGTGACGACGTCGGCTTGCACCACCAGCTTCCAAAGCGCCTCCTGTCCGGCGGGATCACGAAGGTTCAGCAACAGGCTCTCTTTGCCGCGCTGCGCCTGCAGGCCAAAGACGATCGCATTCCAAGGATCAACCGAAGGGGAGACTGGCTGCACCAGCGTGACCTCGGCGCCGAAGCGCGCCAGTGTGGAGCCGATCGTGGGGCCTGCAATCACATTGGTCAGATCGAGAACTTTCAGCCCGTCGAGCCAGCCGCCCGTGCCCTGACCGCCAGTTGCGGGGCGCGCAGGTTCGGCCAGCCGTTCGGGCAGCGCGGCGCGAAAGTCGTCGGTTTCGGGCCCTGCACGTTTTTGCAAAACGCCCCTGTCTTCAGCAAGCCATGCGACATTGCCCATCTGGCGCATCTCGCCATAGCGCGGATCATCGACCTTCAGCACCAGACCAGAGGCCAGCGCATGCGGATCGGCAAGCCACTCCTTGGTGCTGCGCTGCGCGGTTGCAGGAGCTTTGGCCGCCCCGAAGAGCTCTTCCCACTCATGCGCGGGCCGCCTCAGAAACGCTTCTTTCATGGCATTTGACAGGTGTTCACGATCGCGCTCGCCTACAGGATAGCTGCGCAACGCCCATGTGTCCGGCCATTCCGCTTGATCAACATAAACATCAAAATCCGGAAGATCTGCGAGTAGATCGCCAAGGCCCAACACCTCCAGCACCCGACGCGGGTGTGTCACAATGGAACAGGAGACGATGTAAAATCCGCGCCCGTCTGCGCAGGTATAGGTCCGATAGAACGGGTCGAGAAACTCCGACAGCTGTGCGTAGTCAAGATCGTTGGGCAGACCAAGCCGCGCGCGGCGTTCCAGCTCGAATTCGCGGGGAGATTTGTAGCGGTCGGGGTAGTCCTCAACCAGCTCGCTGTTGTAGGCAAGGCCTTCAAAAAGCGCCGACGCTAGTGGCACTTCGATATGCTCGCCGCCGAGCCTGTCACGTGCACCAAGCGCAAACAGAACCGACATCGCTCCAAAGGATGCGCCATAAGCTGAGGCAAGGCCTAGCGGCGTGAAGGACGGGTTGATCCCCATCAATTGGCGGTTGAGGCCCATATCGGTGAACTGCCCCGTGCGCGCCGCAATAACCGCCTCCCACGCTGCAACATTACATAAATCAGGATCGGTTGAGGCAAAGCCGGGCATGGACAGTGAAACAATATCTGGATTGGCGGCCTTCAAAGAGCTCGGCCCAAGTCCCAGCCGGTCCATCACACCGGGACGGAAATTCTCAATCACAACATCGGCGCGCGCCACGAGATCAAGGGCGGTCTGAAGACCCTTGTCAGATTTTAAATCAAGCGTGAGCGCTCGCTTGCCGCGCGAGAGCATGTCAAAGGCCGGGTCGCGCCACCTCGGGCCACCCGGGGAATCGATCCGTAATACGTCAGCACCCATATCAGCCAGCATCATGCCGACCATTGGACCGGCCAGATACTGACCAAAATCAAGAACGCGGATGTGCGAAAGAGGGCGGTTTGGCATGAGGCTGATCCATGTTTGAGAGACGGTGTGTCACTTCACCGTAGAAAACGATTGCCACAGGGCCTATGCTGAAAATGCCAAAATGGAATCTCAAACTGCCAATGACGCGCCTAAATCTAAATGTCGTTCTCTTCGATGCCTTCTCCAACATGGTTTTGGCCTGCCTGCTGGAACCGTTGCGCGTGGTGCGTGACCAGCACGGGCTTGATATCAGCTGGACCATTCTGACCGAGACTGATCTGGCTGTGAAAAGCTCCAGCGGCATCGCCGTGACGCCTGATAGCCGCAAGGCAGAGGCCGTCGCGGCTGATCTCGCGTTGATCATCGGGGGGGATATCTTTCGGGACACGAGAAGCGCCAAGACTTTGCGGCGCAGCCTTGATCCGTTTATCTCGAACGCTACGGTGATTGCCGCAGACACTGGAACATGGGTTCTCGCGCGCTGTGGATACCTTAAGGGACGTAAAGCAACACTGCATTGGCAGCTTCTTGACGAATTTGCCGAAACCTTTCCGCAAGTTGATGTGAAATCGGACAGCGTCGTGCGCGACGGGCGCTTCTGGACATGTGGAACCGCAGCCGCAGCGCTAGACCTTATGCTAGACTATATCCGCGATCATTTTGGCTCAGCCGTCGCGCTCGACGCGGGTGCTATGTTTTTGCATGATAACGCTCGACGACACGGGGCGTCATATCCAGACCAATCGCTGCCTTTTAGAGCATCGCCCACACTCAAGCGAGTTTTGCAAATCATGTCCGAAACGCTGGAAAACCCTGAGCCAATTGAGGCCCTGGCCGCAGCTGCAAATATGCCTGAGCGGTCTTTTCATCGTCTTTTCCTACGTGAGTTGCATATGCCCCCGGGAAAATACTATGTGCTATTGCGCCTTGCGCGGGCGCGCGAGCTGCTTCGCTATGGCGGCATGACGCGGGGTGAAATTGCTCTACGCTGCGGTTTCGCCAGCGCATCAACTCTCGCACGCAGCTTTCGCAAGCATCACGGATCAGCCTTCGTTTGATTTGAAAATCCAAACGACAATCGATACCCGTTCAAGCCACCCTGAACCGGCCAAGGGGCGATGCAAAAGCGCACTTTGTCGTCAGTGTTTGAATGCATGGTTGCGAAATTCGAACGGTTACATGAACGGCTGCTATTTACTCTGCACGGCCGCATCAATTGTCAGCCCACTTCAGAGAGCTTTGCGCTTCTTAAGAACGCAGCGCGCAAATCAAATAAACAGAACGGGCTCCTTGCGGCCCAATGCGTTCGCAGAAACACCGCTTGCCAGCGACTTCGGACACCAGCCGTTCAACAGGATGCTATGCTCTTGTTGTCAGCGCGGTGCTGATGCCTGGGTTTAGAGGGAGGATTGGAGGGCATATTATGCCAAGAGTCCAACTTCCCGCAGTTACCCCGAGAAACAAAGCCTGGAACAAGGGGCGGATCATCGGTCAGAAACGACCGCTTCTTCCCAAACAGGTTTGGGCCATTCGCGCCCGGCTCGAACTTGCAGGCTATCTGCGCGATCTTGCATTGTTCAACGTTGCAATCGATAGCAAGCTGCGAGGCTGTGATCTGGTCAAACTCGGCGTGGCCGATTTGGTCAAAGATGACCGAGTTCGTGCGCGCGTTTCAATTATCCAGCG
>CALGEE010000149.1 GCA_937881525.1 uncultured Sphingomonadales bacterium
CACAAATCGTGCACACGACCCAGAAATACACTATAAATTATTGATTTATAACAATTATTTTAATCGCTAAGTGCCCTCCGAAGGCAGAGGCCAGAGGTTCGAATCCTCTTGGGTGCACCATTTTTCTCTCTCTGCTAACGTCCGCTCGCCCCGGGCGCATTCGATGTATTGAAACGATATGCGCATGGGCTGTGTCTCGACATTGCGCGGCGCGAAGGTCTATGGGGGCGGCATGACAACGCACACTAAATCCGCAATCGTCCTTTTGTCCGGCGGTCTCGATTCCATGGTCGTGGCAGGATTGGCGCGTGAGGCTGGCTACGACCTGATTGCGCTCACGATCGATTATAACCAGCGTCACCGCGTAGAACTTGAAAGCGCGGCGCGTATTGCCGCGCATTTGGAGGCTAAAGAGCATATCATTTTGCCGTTGGACCTGACGCGCTTCGGCGGGTCGGCGCTGACGTCGGATATTGATGTGCCCAAGCAGGGAGTGGAGTCCGGCGCGATTCCGGTAACCTATGTCCCGGCACGCAACACGATATTCCTGTCCTTATGCCTTGGCCTGGCCGAAGCGCGCGATGCCCGCGATCTTTGGATTGGGGTCAATGCGCTTGATTATTCGGGCTATCCCGATTGTCGCCCGGCGTTCATCAAAGCGTTTGAGGAGACCGCCAATCTCGCCACCAAAGCGGGCGTCGAAGGTGACCATTTTACCGTGCATACGCCCTTGCTGGATATTACAAAGGCCGACATCGCCCGCGAAGCTGCGCGCCTTGGGCTCGACGTGGGCATGAGTTGGTCCTGCTATGATCCAAGCGCGGACACCAAAGCCTGTGGTCAATGCGATGCCTGCCGCCTGCGAGCCAAGGGCTTTGCCGACGCTGGCCTGCCTGACCCGACCATTTACGCATGAGTTATGCCGTCAAAGAGATTTTCCTGACGTTGCAGGGCGAAGGTGTCCATGCGGGCCGCCGGGCGGTTTTCTTGCGCTTTTCCGGCTGCAATCTGTGGTCGGGGCGCGAGGCCGACCGCGGTACCGCCATCTGCCAGTTTTGCGACACCGATTTTGTCGGCACAGATGGCGAGAATGGCGGGCGCTATGATGCTGACACATTGGCGGCGAAGGTTGCAGCGTTGTGGGGTGATGGCATCGCCAACCGCTATGTGGTAATTACCGGCGGCGAACCAATGTTGCAGGTCGATGATGCTATCGTCGACGCGTTGCACGCGGCCGACTTTCAAATCGCGATTGAGAGTAACGGCACGATATTGGTGCATCCTGGTATCGATTGGGTATGTATCAGCCCCAAGGCAGGGTCGGAGGTTATCCAGCATGTCGGCGACGAGCTGAAGCTTGTCTGGCCGCAGCGCACCAGCGACATTGAAGCCATGGAACAATGGCAGTTTGCCCATTTCCTCATCCAGCCCATGGATATGGGTGATGCGGCGTTGAATGAAGCCAGCATATCAGCGGCGACGCGCTTCGTCATGGAGCGTCCAAAATGGCGCTTATCCTTCCAAAATCACAAGATTCTGGGCCTTCCCTAGCTGCGTATAAATTTGCTTGAAACCTCTTCTAGAAAGTGACAGTCTTGTGATGGGAAGAGGAGAGAG